>NZ_CEZOWA010000023.1:0-23463 GCF_983056325.1 Candidatus Marivariicella sp.
ACAGTTCCTTTTATTTCTAAAGCTTACAACGAACCTTATGTTAATTATGCAACTAAAGTAATGTTGGGTTATAAAAAAGTAAAAGATTTTAAATTCAATCCCATTTTAAAGGGTTATGCTATAAAACAGCCTGTTTTTTCTTTCAACAAATTTCATAATGTTAATAAACAATTGGGACCTGAAATGAAAAGTACAGGAGAAAGTATATTATTTATTGATGATCTTAAAGATGACGAATTCTACGATTTATATTCAAGAAGAAAAATGTACCTAACAAAATAATTCTAATTATTTTCAAGTATTCTAAAGTTAGGTATCTCTATTATTAATTTTTGTTCTCTCAACATTTCTGGATCTAAAACTCTATTTTCAATTAATTTATCGCTACGAGAAGAGCGAGATATAATATCAAAACCATTAATTAATTCAATTGCTTTTGAAAATAAAGTTTCTTGTGGATTACCTAAAATTCCTAATTGAGAAACACTTTCTTTAGATTCATGATCTGGTTTTAAACCTTCTGTATAGTCAGAGAACCCTTCACTGTTTTCAATAGCTAAAACAATTGGTTGCATCGCATATTTGTGGTTTGGATTCTTATTTCCATCGTTATCTAGATAGTCATAAATTGTTATTGATCCAACATTCTTCCCTACAGTTGTATCTCCAATTTGTATTACTTGAATGTGAGATGTTAGACCGTTTATCAAAAGCTCACTTGCCGATGCGCTTTCACTTGAAGTTAATACATATAATTTTTGAAGATTAAGACTATTTAAAGACATACCATTTGATAATGAACCAACAAAATAGTCATTAAGATCTTCATTTTTATCTTCCCAGTATTTGTTAAGTTTAGAATTCCAATTTTGTTTAGAAAATACCTTACCGTTAAACTGACCCGTAATTAGACTTGATAAGACTATACAGTTATTAATTGATCCGCCTCTATTGTACCTGAGGTCAAGAACTAATTCGGTTATATTTTCAGATCTAAATTCAGCAAAAACATCATTTAACTCATCTTCATAGCTAGAAACAAATTGATTATACATTAAATATCCAATCTTGTAAGTTCCAGTTACTGCTCCAGTTAAAGATCCTGCTGCCACAATTTCATTTACATATATTGGATTTTTTTCAAAATTTTCTTTCTTAGTTAGTGTTATGTTTTGACCAATAGGAGTAAATGAACCACTTTCATAATTAGAAAGACTAATTGTATATGTCATTAGGTTATCATTAAAAAGAAGATCCTTGTAGTTGTCCATCGTAAGGTTAAAACCATTAACTACAGTGAATAAGTCTCCTCTTAAGATATTTTTTAATGAAGCATCTGATTCTGGATGAACATATTTAACGTAAGCGACCAAATCATTACATCCGCTACATTGTCTAGTTAAGCCAAGCTCTAAACCGTTAGATGCTACGATTCCCTGTAAAGAGTTTTCGAGAGCAACATAATCATTAACTATCCAACTAAACTTATCATTTGAATATAATAATAACTCAAAAAATGATTCAGGTTCAGAGTTATTGTATATAAATTGGGAATATGTATTTTGATTTTCAACCATCGAATCAGCAAGGTTAGGGACATCGGATTGCCAATAATAAAAATCATTCAAACCTTTCCATATAAAATCACTGATTTCAAGATTATCACTTAACTCTATTAAATTGTCATCTTTGTCTTTTGAGCAACTCAAAATTATAAATACAGCAAAAAATAATATGTATTTTATTTTTTTCATTTTTTTTAAATTCCTGTGTAATTAAAAGGACTTATTAATTTAAGTTCTTGTTTTATAGAATCATTTACTTCTAATGTGTCTATAAAATTTGATATGCTTTCTTTGGTAATTTTTTGATTAGTTCTAGTCAAATTTTTTAATGTTTCATAAGGGTTTTTGTATCCTTCTCTTCTTAATATTGTTTGAATTGCTTCGCCTACAACTACCCAGTTATTTTGAAGGTCTTCACGTATTTTATTTTCATTAACTAATAATTTTGATAATCCTTTTATTGTGGACTTAAGGGCAATTATTGTGTGACCTAACGGGACACCAATATTTCTTAAAACAGTACTGTCGGTTAGGTCACGCTGAAGTCTGGATATTGGGAGTTTTTCTGAAAAAAATCCAAAAATTGCATTTGCGATTCCAAGGTTTCCCTCTGAGTTTTCAAAATCTATTGGATTCACTTTATGGGGCATTGCGGAAGAGCCAACCTCTCCTTCTACTATTTTTTGTTTGAAATAATCCATCGAAACGTATGACCAAATATCTCTATTAAAATCAATTAAAATTGTATTTATTCTTCTCAAAGAATCACACAGAGCAGCAAATGAATCATAATGCTCTATTTGTGTTGTTGGAAAAGAATGATTTAGTCCAAATTTTTGTTCTAATAAATTTGTGCTAAATTTTTTCCAATCAATATTTGGGTAAGCTATATGATGGGCATTATAATTACCAGTGGCTCCGCCAAATTTTGCAGAGTTAGGTATTTGCTTAAGAGAGTTTTTTTGAATTTCAATTCGTTTTATAAAGACCATGAATTCCTTTCCTAATTTTGAAGGAGATGCAGGTTGTCCGTGAGTTCTAGTGAGAATAGGAATTTCTTTAAATTCATTTGAAAGAGATAGCATTTTGGTCAAAACTTCATCTAGTTCAGGAAGATAAACCTTTTCGATTGCTTCTTTAATCGATAAAGGAATTGCAGTATTATTTATATCCTGAGAAGTTAATCCAAAATGGATAAACTCTTTGTAATTCTGAATATCAAGTTTGTCAAACTCTTGTTTAATAAAATATTCTACAGCTTTTACATCATGATTAGTTTTTTTCTCAATCTCTTTAATTGCCAGGGCGTCTTCAATGCTAAAATGCTTATAAATACTCTGAAGATCTTCAAATAACGAGTGATTGAATTCAGATAACTGAGGTAAAGGAAGTTTACAAAGAGAAATGAAATACTCAATTTCAACTTGAACTCTGTATTTTATCAAAGCTTCTTCAGAAAAATAACTTGAAAGAACCTTTGTTTTCGTTCTATATCTCCCGTCGACGGGGGATATAGCATTTAAAGTCGTTAACAACATGTTAAATATAAATTGTTTTACAAAGATACATTTCTTTTAAATAAATTATTGAGTTCCTTGCATTATCCTGTATTCCTCATAACATGAACTAATAGCTTCTAAAATTTGCAAATCATTAGAGTTTTTAATAAAAGCATCAGAATAGTTACAGTTTCGAATAATTTCTTCTAAATCAATTCTTTTTATTCCAAGAAGTTGAACTAGAACCTCTCTATCAAACTTTGAGACTAGTAAGTTTTTAATTTCAATATCTGCCCTCATTTGCTTTAGTTTACTTAGTTTTTTTGGATTTTTTCCAAATAAATTATTTAAAAAATCTGCAGGATTAAATAATGCACCTAATGCCCTAGCAATAGAACCTTTATTTCTGTTTCCAGCTTCGTATCCTGAATTAGTAAGTCCAGATATACTATACCTAGTTGCAGAATTAATAGGTACATTTTTCACGTCAATTTCTAAATAACCAGTAAGTTCATAGGGGCGTAAGATGATTTCTTCTAATGCAAATGCTAAGCCAGTTAATTTAAACTTGGAGTTTCCAAATTTTATCATATCTCTTGTTACAGAAACTTTTAAAGGTTTGTGACCTACATAAGAAAAATATAAAGTATCCATAGGTGAGACCTCAATCTCAAATTCTCCTTTTTTATTTGTTATTGTTCCAACTACCTTGTTTAGATTTATAACATGGACATTTTGCATAGGAGACTCGGTAATTTCATTTTCAACTGTTCCTTGAAAAATTATCGACTCTTTTTGGGCTTCAATTGATAAATAGTTGAGGAAACACAGTATAAAAAAAATATATTTCATAGAATTAATTCCCTAAATTAAACAAGATTCATGCAAATACAAAGTTCTTTGATTGCTAAAATTAGATATTTAATTTTAATAAATATTTAATTAGTTTTTTTAAAGCAATCCCTCTGTGACTCAAATTATTTTTTTCATTTAAACTTAATTCAGCAAAAGTTTTTTTTGATCCAAGAGATTTAAAAATAGGATCATAACCAAACCCCATTTCTCCCATGGGAAAACATGTTATTTCACCTTTTACAATTCCCTCAAATAATTTTTTTTTCTTGTTTATAATTAATGATATGCACGTCCTAAATTGAGCAGATCGATCTATTTGTAATTCCATTTTTTTTAAAATCAAATCAATATTTCTCTTTGAATCAACCGGAGTTCCCGAGTAGCGAGCTGAAAAAACACCTGGTTCACCACCAAGACAACTTACTTCTAAACCAGTATCGTCTGAAAAACAATCATAACCGTAATTATTTTTAATATAATTTGATTTTATTAATGCATTTTCAGAAATTGTTTTTCCTGTTTCTTTAATTTCTTCAAAACATCTAATATCACTCAAGCTCAATATTTTAATAGATTTTGGAACTAGAGCTTTTATTTCCCTAATCTTGTTTTCGTTATTGGTTGCAAATACGATCTTCATTTTATATGTGGTGGTATTTTTCATTTCTAAGAATTGTATTGGCCCTGTAGAGTTGTTCACAAAAAAATAGTCTAGTCATTTGATGAGTAAAAGTCATTTTGGATAAAGATATCTTTTCATTTCCTAATAAATAAATAGATTCTGAAAACCCATATGCACCCCCAACTATAAAGACGATTCGTTTGTGATTTGAGTTATATTTTTTATTTAAAAATTCTGAAAAATTAATAGAGCTATAGTTTACACCTGATTCGTCAAGTAGTATACATAAATCCCCAATTTTTATTTTTTCTTTAATTAGAGCTCCTTCTTTTATTCTTAACTCTTTCGGGGAAATATTTTTTGAGTTTTTCATATCTGGAATATCAACAAAAGAAAATTTTACATAATGACTAATTCTACTTTTATAGTCATCTAACAAGTTTTTTATGTTTTGATTTTTAGTCTTATTTACTGACAAAAGTATTATCTCCATTTTGTAAAAATAACAGAGATTAAATTACCAACACATATAATTTATATAATTCCAACCTATATTTGATTGAAAAATATAAATTTTGAGAAATCAATTTAAAAACATTCCAATATTAAAATCTATAATTAGAATTATAGACTCTATAAAGCTACCTGGTTTTAATGGTCTTTCTTTTTTTGATTTAATAGAAATGTATATTTCAGGGATTTTAAAAGGGGCACTCACAGCTCGAGCTGGAAGTATTTCTTTTAGTTTTTTCATGGCTATTTTTCCTTTTCTTCTTTTCATTCTAAATCTTATTCCATTTATACCAATTAATAACTTTGATTCAATTTTATTAAATTTTATAGAGATTTTGGTTCCAGCTGATAGTCAGGGATTTTTCTCTCAAATATTTCAAGACATTCAGAATAAACCCCGAGGTGGATTATTGTCATCTGTTTTTATTCTATCCATAATTCTTACCGCTAACGGAGTTAGTGCTATATTTTCCGGATTTGAAGAATCATATCATATAGAATTTTCAAGAAACTTTTTTAAACAATATTTATATTCTGTAGGAGTTGCAATATTATTAGCATTTACATTGTTGTTAGCAGTAATTTTTGCCGTTTATTTTGAGATTTATATTTATAATAATATTAAACAACTTCTACAAAATACTTTAGATTGGATTCGACTTGGACAGACATTTTTTTATGTTGTTTTAACCTATTTGTCAGTTTCCATACTTTATTATTTTGGCACTATTGAAGGTAGAAAGTCAAAGTTTTTTTCTCCTGGTGCTTTGATGACAACATTTTTAATAATGCTTACAACTTGGCTTTTTGGAATTTATATTGAAAATTTCTCCACATATAACCAACTATATGGGTCAATCGGTGCTCTTTTGGTTTTTATGCTTTATATATGGTTAAATTCCAACGTTCTTCTTTTGGGTTTCGAGTTAAATGCTACTCTGATGCGTTTAAAAAATGAAGCTCCAAAAAAGCAATAAGACATGAACTTTGATTATTTTTGATCATGTATTTTTTTGTTGATGTTTATTTACCACTGGCTCTTCCAAAACCATTCACTTATTTAGTATCTGAAGAAGATTATAATTTTATTTCTCCAGGCTTTAGAGTTGCTGTTCCATTTGGTAAATCAAAAATTTACACGGCAATAGTTGTTCGCAAGCATAATGTTTCTCCACAAACATATGAAGCAAAGTATATAGAATCAGTTTTAGATGACGAACCTTGTGTTTATTTATATCAGATTAAATTCTGGGAATGGATAGCTGACTATTATCAGTGTTCAGTTGGATCTGTAATGAAGGCTTCCATCCCTACTACACTACTTTTAGAAAGTGAAACTAATATTATAAAAAATCCAGATGTTTTAATTGATAAAAGTGTTTTATCAGATGATGAATATCTAATTTATGAGGCTTTAGAGAAATCAGTTTTAAATATTGATAATGTCATAAAAATTTCCGGAAAAAAAAATGTAATAAAATTACTTCAGCCTCTGGTTGACATGGGAGCAGTTATTATAAATCAAAAGATTAATGAAAGATACAAGTCTAAAACTAAAAAAGTTTTTAGAATAAATCCCAAAATTATACATGACAATTTAATAGAAAATATATTAATTTCTCTAAACAGATCCAAAAAACAAAGGGATTTTTTCATGTCTATGATTTCCTTAGGACAAAATAAAAATGAATGGATAGGATCTAAAACTATTTTTGAAAAATCCAATACTGGAAGTTCAATATCAAAAGCGCTTTTGAAGAAGTTCGTAATTGAAGAAAAAATCATTAAAATAGAAAGAAACTTGTACAAAGGCAGTATTGAAAAGTCTCTTCAAAAGCTTTCTGGTGATCAGGAGAAGGCTTTTGTTTCATTGGAAGAGGAGTTTTGTAACAAAAGTGTAGTTCTTCTTCAAGGGGTAACTTCCTCAGGAAAAACTGCTCTTTACATGAAATATATTAAACAAATTATAGAAAAAGGGGGTCAAGTATTATTTCTACTTCCAGAAATCTCAATTACTTCTCAGATGGTTGTCAGATTTCAGAATTATTTTGGAGGCTTAGTTCAAGTTTATCATTCTAAATTCAGTTTAAATGAAAGAACTGAGATTTGGAGAAATGTATATAACGGTACCGATAATTCAAAAGTTATAATTGGTGCTAGATCTTCTCTTTTTTTACCTTTTAAAAAACTTGATTTAATTGTAGTTGACGAAGAACACGAGACGTCTTACAAGCAATTTGATCCTGCTCCAAGATATAATGCCAGAGATGCGGCTATATATATGGCGAATATTTTAAATTTAAAAGTTATTTTAGGATCTGCAACTCCAAGTTTAGAAACATTAACTAATGTTAAAAATAAAAAATATGGTTTTGTAAATCTTAAAAATAGGTATGGAGGAGTAATGCTTCCTGAAATTAAAACTATCGATTTAAAAGATGCTCACAAGAGGAAGAAAATAAAAGGTGATTTGTCTTTAGAGTTAATCGAATCAATTTCTAAAACTATAGAATCTGATAAGCAAGTAATATTATTTCAGAACAGAAGAGGATATGCTCCAATTTTAGAATGTTTAACCTGTGGTCATATGCCCCAATGTGTTCAATGCGACGTTACATTGACTCATCATAAAAATAGTGGCAAGTTACAATGTCATTATTGCGGTTATAATATACCCATTCCTATAGTTTGTCATTCTTGTGGATCTCCAAACCTAATAACCAAAGGAACTGGTACCCAACAAATAGAAAAACAATTAAACGATATATTTCCAAATATTACTATTGCAAGAATGGATTGGGATACTACAAGAGGTAAAAATGACTTTGATAGAATTATAAATTTATTTTCGTCACAAAAAATAAAAATATTAGTTGGTACACAAATGGTTGTCAAAGGTTTAGATTTTAAAAATGTTCATTTAGTTGGAGTTATAAATGCGGATCATCTGATAAACTTCCCCGACTTTAGATCTTATGAAAGAAGTTTTCAGATGCTTACACAAGTAGCTGGTAGATCTGGAAGATCAGACGAAAGGGGTAGTGTTCTAATTCAAACATATCAGCCTTTTCATCCAGTTATTAAAAATGTTATAGAAAATAACATGAAATCTTTTGTTGAAACTGAATTAAAAGATCGTAAGCTCCATCTTTATCCTCCATTTGTGAGATTGGTAAGAATAACCTTAAAAAACAGAAATATAGAAATTCTTTCGATTGCAAGTGACTGGTTTTTAAATGTATTAAGTCAGTCTTATGATGGAAAAATATTAGGTCCTGTTTTTCCTCCAGTTTCTAGAGTAAGAAATTATTATCATAAGCAATTACTTGTAAAGCTAGATTCAAAGATCTCCAGACTTCACTTTAAAAAAGTTTTACAGAAAACCAAAAAAAGCTTTGAAAGTATAGCTTCATTTAAAAGCACAAAATTTATTATTGATGTTGATCCATATTAGCAAAATATTTTAAAAATAATATTGAAAAAAAAACCTAAATACTTGGTGGTCCAAATGAGTTCTACTACTTTTGCAGACTAAAATAAAAATTATGAATCATTATGAAACTGTTTTCATACTAAATCCCGTTCTATCTGAAATTCAGATTGAGGAAGCAGTTCAGAAATATGAAAAATTTCTGATTTCCAAAGGTGGAAGCATAACCAGTAAAGAAAACTGGGGCTTAAAAAAATTAGCTTATCCAATTCAAAATAAAAAAAGTGCTTTTTATCATTTGTTTGAATATACGGCTACTGGCGATACTATAGATGAATTAGAAGTCTCTTTTAGAAGAGATGAGCGTATAATGAGATATTTAACTGTCAAGTTAGACAAGCATTCTATAGCATGGGCCGAAAAAAGAAGGAAAAAGAAAACCGTAAAAGCTTAATTTATGTCAAAAATAGAAGAACAAAATAGTGGTAAAAAAGAAGGAGAGATTAGGTATCTAACTCCTTTAAACATTGAGACTACAACCAAAAAAAAGTATTGTAGATTTAAACGTACTGGTATAAAGTATGTTGATTATAAAGATCCTAGCTTTTTAATAAAGTTTGTTAATGAACAGGGTAAAATTTTACCAAGACGTTTAACTGGAACTTCACTAAAATACCAACGTAAGGTGTCAGTTGCTGTAAAACGAGCTCGTCATCTAGCTTTAATGCCTTATGTGGCAGATATGTTAAAATAAATTATTGATATCATGCAAATTATACTAAAAGAAGATATACAAAACGTAGGATTCAAAGATGATCTTGTAGAAGTTAAAAATGGCTACGGTAGAAATTTTTTGATACCCAAAGGAAAAGCTGTTTTAGCAACTATCTCTGCTAAAAAAGTTTTAAAAGAGAATTTAAAACAAAGAGCTTTTAAAGAAGAAAAAGTTATAAAAGAAGCAAAGTCATTTGGAAATAAATTAATGAAGATTGAAATGAAACTTCCTTCCAAAATATCAACTGGTGATAGACTTTTTGGATCCGTAACTGTTCAAGATTTAGTTTCTTTTTTTGATTCTAAGGGCGAGACAGTTGAAAAAAAACTCATCAGTATTCCCGGGAGATCAATTAAAAGAACAGGGAAGTATGAAGCCAGCATTCGTTTACATAGAGATGTTAGCATTCAGTTTCCATTTGAAATTATTGCTCAAGCATAATTTCTAAATTATCAAATTAAAACCTCATATTATGGGGTTTTTTTTTATTTATATAATATTGAAGTACTCTAGACTAACAAAAGAGCAGTTTGAAGCTCTCGGTGAAGAATTTGCTCTTTTCTTATCCTCAAATTCTATTGATATTAAACAGTGGGATAAGATTAAAACAAATTCAGCTGAAAGTGTTGAACATATATTAGATATGTTTAGTGATCTAGTATGGGATGATATTCTTGATAAAGTTAAATTTATTGAAAATATTAGTTCAACCCACCTTTTTCTTTTCAAGTGTCATAAAAACTCAATTGATTCAATAGTAGTTAAATCAAGTGACCCAAAAATTAATTTAAATTCTTCTCAAGGACAACTGTGGCTTTCAAATAATTTACACTCTAGTAAAATAGAATTATTAGAGTCAACAAAGAAATTTGATTCCGAAAGAAATAATGAAATTTATTCTTTAATTTCAAGAGGTTCTCACATTTCTGAAGGTCAACTATTTATTATGTGTAATGAAAGACTTTCAAAATCAAACGAAAAGTAAGATATTTGTTTAGTAGATAAATATTATGTCATTAAAATCAACTCCCGCTAAGGGTACAAGAGATTTCTCTTCAAAAATATTATTTAAACGTAATTATCTTAAAACGATTTTACAAAATGCCTTCGAAATTTTTGCATTTGAACCACTTGAAACTCCATCTTTTGAGAGACTTTCAACTTTAATGGGTAAATACGGAGAAGAGGGGGATAGACTGATTTTTAAAATTCTTAACTCTGGAGATAAGCTTAAAAAAGCAGATCTTATTGCTTTAGAAAAAAATGCATTAAAAGAATTTTCTAATTCGTTAAGTGATAAAGCTCTTCGATATGATCTAACTGTTCCCTTTGCTAGATATGTTGCTGGAAATCAAAATGATTTAACTTTTCCTTTTAGAAGGTATCAGATTCAAAATGTATGGAGAGCTGATAGACCACAACATGGAAGGTTTCAGGAATTCTGTCAGTGTGACGCAGATGTAGTAGGAGAGAGATCTTTATTACAAGAAGTTGAAATGATATCCCTCTATGATCGTGTTTTTTCGGATTTAAACTTAGAGGGTGTAACCGTTAAGGTTAATCATAGAAAAATTCTAGAAGGAATTTTAAAATTAATAGGTGATAATAATCAAATAACAGATTTTACTGTCGCTATAGATAAAATCGATAAGATTGGTATAGAAGGAGTTGAGAATGAATTGTTATCAAAGGGTTTTTCTATGGATTCTATCAAAAAGATTAAGCCTATTATTAGTTTAAAGGGTGACCCAAATAAAATTTTGCAGAATTTAGAATCTTTATTTGTTGACACGCCCGAAGGTTTAATAGGTATTGAGGAATTAAGATTCATTCTTGAGAAACTCGAAGTTCTTGGATTAAAGTCTGTGAAACTATCTTTTGATTTGACTCTTGCCAGAGGTCTGAATTATTATACAGGGATGATTGTTGAAGTAGTTGGCCCTTCCTCGGTAAAAATGGGATCACTTGGAGGTGGAGGGAGGTATGATGAATTGACTAATTCTTTTGGAATGAAGGGAGTCAGTGGAATTGGTATTTCTTTTGGCTTTGATAGAATTTATCTTGTTTTAGAAGAATTAGGATTATTTCCTAAAGACATTGAGAAGTGCACGCAAATCTTATTTTTAAACCTAGGAACTAAATGCGTTAATATTGCTCTTAGAAAACTTAACGAATTAAGATCTATTGATATCAATAGTGAAATTTATCCTTCTGAAATTAAAATGAGTAAACAGCTTAACTATGCTAACAAGAAAAATATTGGTTTTGTTTTAATTATTGGTGATGAAGAACTTAAAAAGGAAAAGTTTACGCTCAAGAATATGTCATCTGGAGAACAAAACGAATTTCCAATGGTAGATATGCTTAAAATATTGAGAAAGATATTCAATATTTAGATTTCAACAGATTTTGTGGGTCTTTGATACTTTTGAAATGGTTGTTTTAAAAGTTCTTTTATTTGAGAATTTTTTTTCTCATTTGGAAAAACATCCACGCCATAAACTATTTTCTCTCTATCTAAATACAAATAAGTTCCAAAAAGCCTATCCCATATGGAAAAAATGTTTCCATAGTTTGCGTCAGTGTAGGGAAGACGATAGTGATGATGAACTTTATGCATATCAGGGGATACCAAAATAAAACTTAATATTTTATCAATTTTTTTAGGGAGTTTAATATTTGCATGATTGAATTGAGTTGAAACAACAGATAAAGATTGATAAAGCATAACATAAGCTATTGGTGCTCCAACAATTACTACTGCCAATAAAGTAAAAATAAATCTGATCAAGCTTTCAAGTGGATGGTGTCTGTTTGCTGTGGTTGTATCTACTTTGTGATCTGAGTGATGAACAAGATGAATCATCCATAAAGGATTAAACTTATGTTCAACATAATGGGCAAGGAAGGCTCCGAAAAAGTCAAGTAAAAGAATTGCAAATAAAACTTCAACAAGTAATGGCAATTCGTTAAAAAGATATATGAAGCCAAATTTGTTCTCTACAACCCAATCCGAGAGACTTAAAAGTAAAAATGCCAACGAAACATTTATTAAAATTGTTGTTACGGTAAAGAATAAATTAGGAATGGCGTGTTTCCATTTTCTATATTTAAACATAAAAAGAGGTAGAGTACCTTCTAAAAACCAAAAAAATGAAATACCTCCTATTATGATTATTGCCCTATCTAGTGTAGGGATAGTTCTAAAATATTCAATTATTATTTCCATTGATAACAAATATCAATATTTTTTTTCAATTTACTAACAATCAATTAGATTCAATAAACATAAAAATTTTATATATTTAATTTTTAGTTTAAATATTCAATACCTTTTTAAATCAAATTCATCTATTTAATATCAATACAACCATGAAACTTTTAAAAAAAATTAAAATGAAAAGACTAAGTTTATTAGTCTTCAGTATTCTATTTGTGTTTAGTTCTTCATTTACTAATGCCCAAAGAAAAAGAGGTAAGAAATCACAAGAATCTCAATCACTAAACAGGGTAGACGTATCAGCTTTTAAGTTTAGAAATATAGGTCCCGCATTTTTATCGGGAAGAATAGCTGATATAGCAATCCATCCAAATAAAGAAAACACATGGTATGTTGCAGTTGGTTCAGCCGGTTTATGGAAAACTGAAAATGCTGGAACTACCTGGACAGCACTTTTTGATAATCAATCATCTTATTCAACCGGGTGTGTTACTATTGACGCTAATAATCCTTCAACTATATGGTTAGGTACAGGGGAAAATGTAGGTGGTCGTCATGTTGCTTACGGAGATGGAGTATACAAGTCAGATGATGAGGGAAAAACATGGAAAAATATGGGATTAAAAAAATCTGAACATATTTCAAAAATAATTGTTCACCCAACAGACCCAAATACTGTATGGGTGGCTGCACAAGGTCCGCTTTGGAGTAAAGGTGGTGAAAGAGGGTTATATAAAACAACAAATGGTGGAAAATCATGGGTTCAAACTTTGGGTAATAAAGAATGGACTGGAGTTACAGATATGTTAATTGACCCTAGAGATCCAAACACATTATATGCTGCAACTTGGGATCGACACAGAACTGTTGCTGCACTAATGGGTGGAGGACCAGGAACTGCAATTTATCGCTCAGATGATGGAGGGGATAACTGGAAAAAATTAAATAATGGTATCCCAAAATCCAATAAAGGTAAAATTGGTTTGGCAATTTCTCCTCAGAATCCTGATGTTGTATATGCTGCTATAGAATTAGACAGAACAACAGGAGGCGTGTTTAGATCTGAAAATAAAGGAGAATCGTGGAAAAAAATGTCAAATACTGTTTCTGGAGCCACTGGACCTCACTATTATCAGGAGTTATATGCTAGCCCTCATAAATTTGACAGATTATATTTAATGAATGTTCGTGTTCTTAAATCCGAGGACGGTGGAAAAACATTCAATCAATTAAAAGAACAAAAAAAGCATTCTGATAACCATGTTTTGGTTTTTAAACAAGACGATCCAGACTACCTAATGTTAGGAACAGATGCTGGTATTTATGAGAGTTTTGATTTAGCCGATACGTGGAGATATATTAAAAACCTACCATTGACTCAGTTTTATAAAGTTGCGGTTAATAATTATGAGCCCTTTTATCATATTTTTGGAGGAACACAAGATAATGGATCTGCTGGTGGTCCTTCTGCTACCGATGAAAGGGAAGGAATAAGTAATAAGCATTGGTATAAAACTCTTGGAGCAGACGGTCATCAATCCGCAACCGACCCTGAATTTAATGATATTATATATGCTGAAACTCAACAAGGGGGTCTTCATCGAGTAGATTTAACTACAGGTGACCAAGTAATGATTCAGCCTCAGCCCGATCTAGGGGATCCTTTTGAAAGATTTAATTGGGATGCACCTATTTTGGTTAGTCCTCACAAGGCATCAAGGCTTTATTTTGCATCTTCCAGAGTTTGGAAATCTGAAAATAGGGGAGATGATTGGATCCCAATATCAGAAGACTTGACAAGAAATGAAGAGAGAATAACTTTACCTATTATGGGACGTCAACAGAGTTGGGATAATGCTTGGGATGTTGGAGCGATGTCAAATTATAATACAATAACTTCCTTATCAGAATCTCCGGTAAAAGAAGGTCTTATATATGCTGGAACGGATGATGGTTTCATTCAAGTAACTTCTAATGGTGGAGAAAGTTGGATGAAAATTTCAGTTACCAAATTAGGTATACCCTCAAGAAGTTTTGTTAACGATATTAAAGCCGATCTATTTGATGAAAATACTGTCTATGTTAGTTTAGATAATCATAAAGAAGGTGATTTCAACCCTTATATTTTTAAAAGTACAGATAAGGGTGTTACTTGGAAATCCATTAAAGGAAACCTGCCAGACAGAACCCTAATATGGAGAATGGTTCAAGATCCAGTTGCTAAAAACCTACTGTTTGTTGCCACTGAATCTGGAGTTTACACCTCCCTAGATTCAGGTAATTCATGGAATAAACTTCCTGGAATGCCTAATATGGGAATAAGAGATTTAGTTATTCAAAAACGAGAAAATGATTTAGTTGCTGCTTCATTTGGAAGAGGATTCTATGTACTTGATGACTACAGTGCATTAAGAGAAATGACTCCTGATAATCTAAAAAAGGAAGCTAAGTTATATAGCCCAAGACCAGCTAAGTGGTACAATCCAAAAAGTACAACAGGGAATACCGGTGCAGATTATTATTTTGCTGAAAATCCAACTTTTGGAGCTGTTTTCACATATCACTTAAATGGAGATTTTTCAACTAATAAGCAGAAAAGAATGAAAAAAGAGGCTCTGTTAAATAAATCAAACTCTAATATTCCCTTTCCAGGATGGGAAGCTTTGGAAAACGAAAAAAACGAAAAAAGATCTTTGGTATGGCTAAATATTAGGGATTCAGATGGAAACATAATCAATAATGTAAGTCAATCAGCAAAAAGTGGTACTCAAAAAATATCATGGAATTTAAGACATTCTTCTACAAGTCCAATCGATCCAGATCGTGTTTCAAGTGGACAGGGAAGAAGATGGAGAAGCTGGGGAGGTCCTATGGTCGTTCCTGGAAAATATTCAGCTAGTATATATCTGGAAGTAAATGGTAATTACAAATTATTAGATGGACCAATTGATTTTGATGTAAAATCAATTCGAGATGGCATTCTTAAAGGTGCAGATTACGATTCATACGATTCCTATAGAAACGAGTATTCAGCATTCCAAAGTGATCTTGCTTTAGTCAGTAAAATGATGAGTGAAAATGTAAAAATGTTAAATGCATACAAATCATCCGCAAATAAATCTTTAAGTGAACCGGGAACTTTATCTAATGAACTAAATACTGCTGAAAAAACTTTAAATATATTAGACACTAAAATTCAAGGTAATTCATCTAGATCCGAAATTGGAGAAAGAAACCCACCAACTATACAATCTCATTTAAGAGCTGCTGGTTCTGGAATGAGAACCACATATGGTCCCACTGGATTGCATAAAAAAAGTTTAAGTATAGCGAAGAAAATGCTTGCTGATCTTATGCCAGAAGTAATTAAGATGCATGATAAAACATTACCTTCGATTAAATCTAAATTAAAGGCAATGAAAGCACCTGATGTATTAAGAGACTAAATATTAAAAAAGCCCCAATATATCGGGGCTTTTTTAATATTTAATAAAATTTAAATCAATGAAAAATTTTAAAAATATTCAAAGTATTTTAGGTGGGTATTTTGCCTTTTGTATTACCGTATTTGAGGCTAGTGATATTTTTATTGAAAAATTAAAAATTGAAGGGGATTATTTTAATTACATACTTTTATTTTTGATAATTGTTTTTGTTGTTGGGGGTTTCATATTTTATTATAATAAAAGTAAAGCAAATCAAAAAGTTAAAAATCATACAAAACCCAATGGAAAATATAAGATTATAAATATATTTTTGATTATTTCTCTTTTCTCTCTTTTTGGATATTATGCTTTCATGAATAGCAGTAAAAACGATTTAATTGAAAAAGAATTACCTGAACTTATAGAATTATTTGAAAATAATGAAGTTTTAAAGGTGTATAAAAAAACGCTTGTTTTAAAACAAAAGTTTCCAAAAAATAAAATTATATCAAAATATTACAAGGACGTAACAGACTCCATATCGATAAATACTGGTGATAAAAATTATGACATCTTTTTTAAAATTAATAATGATAGTTTAAGTCAGTGGAAGAGTATAGGTAGGAGTCCTAATCTCGAAAGAGTTCCTTATGCTAGATTAGATCTAAAATTTGTTGATGGTGAAAATGTTTTTGTTTCATTGTATAATCACACTTATTTTTTGAAACAAGGTAATATCTCTTTTATTTTTCCTGAAAGTGATAAAAATATTCCTAAAAATCATGTTTTATTCCCTGGAGTAAAGAACTCACTATCCCTTCCTGGACTTGATCACTTGGAACCAATAAACATGAATCCATACTCAATATCGAAGTTTGAAGTAACTAATGGTGAGTATTATGATTTTTTAAATTCTGAAGAATATAATGAATCTAATAATTGGCCCTTTCCAATTACTATTGAAAACAAGACTATTCAATTAATTGGTGTTAAATCAGTTTTTACTGACCAGTACGGTTCTCCAGGACCATCAAATTGGAGTTATGGAAATTTTCCAGAGGGTCAAAAAGATCTTCCAGTAACTGGAATTTCATGGTTTGAAGCATATGCTTATGCTAAATTCAAAGGACTAAGTCTGCCAAATATCTATCAATGGGAAAATGCTGCAAACTTATCAGGCTCCACAAACCTTATTAAGAGAAGTAATTTCAGTAAACAACAATTAATTAAATACGATGATCCTAAAACAAAAAACGTTTACGGTATCAACAATTTAGCCGGGAATGTTCGTGAGTGGATGTCTAACCCTAATAATGAATCTAATAAAAATAGAGCTATTCTTGGGGGTTGTTTTTTAGACGAAACATATTCTTATAATGATTATTATTCTCAAGATGCTTTTGATAGGTCTATTGGGAATGGAATTAGATTAGTTTTTAATCCAAATGAGGATCCACAAGTAAATAGTGATTCTTTTGGTGTAGATGTTAGAGATTTTGTTAATGTAGAGGATGTTTCAGATGATGTTTTTAGATATTATTTATCCCAGTATGATTATGAATATTCTAATAAAAATATAATAACTGAACATATAGATTCCTTATCTAACGGAATAGTGATTGAAAAATACAAAATGCCAGCTGCTTACGGAGATGGTAAAGAGATTTTATCAGGCTATGTTTTTTATGACAAAAACATCAAAAATAAATATAAGCCAATTATTTATTTTCCTGGTTCAAATGCCCTGCACAGTTCAAAAGAAATTAATTTGGTTGAAAGTTTTCCTTCAAGAATGCTTTATCTTTTAAAAGAGGGGTATGCTTTAGTTCACCCAATATATAAAAGCACTTATAGTAGGCAAGATGATCAAAGGTCTGATTATGGAGATATGTCTGATCAATATAAAGAGCATGTAATAATGTGGGGTAAAGATTATAAAAAAAGCATTGATTATATATTTACTCGAGATGACTTTGATTCAAGTAAATTATCATATCATGGTGTAAGTTGGGGAGGATTTATGGCAAATATTTTATTACCAATAGATAAAAGAGTTAAGTCAGCTGTATTATTAGTTGCAGGATTGGAATTTCAAAAATGCAAAAAAGAAGTTGATGCTCATTATTACACAAGAAGAATTCGAATTCCAACAATTATGTTGAATGGAAAGTTTGATCAGTTTTTTCCATATGAAACTTCCCAAATTCCGATGTATAAATTGATTGATGTTGATGAGGCAAATAAAAAACACTTTATTTATGAATCAGGGCATTATGTTCCTAGAAATGAACTAATAAAGCAGCATATAGCATGGCTAAATAAGTATTTATAAAACTAAATAAGTATTTTCTTTAAAGATTCTAATATTTTTTTTGGAATTGATACTGACTTATTTTTAGACCTATCTACAAAAACATGAACAAACTCTCCATAGGCAGAAACTTCATTCTCCACTTCTTTAAAGACACCAATCCCATAGGTTACTGAGCTATTTCCGATTTTTTTAACTAATATTCCGACTTCTATTGACTCTGGATGTGAAATAGAAGATAAATAGTTGCAATTTGAATGAACTACAAAACCAACTACAGGTGAGCTTTTAATTTTTAAACTGGCATTTTCAATTAAGTACTGGTTTACAGCCGTATCAAAGTATGAATAATAAGCTACATTATTTATGTGACCGTATATGTCATTATCCATCCAGCGCGAAGTAACTGAATAGAATTTTTTATAGTCAGATCGATTTAATAATTTTTTTTCTGTCATTTTGCTTTGAATAATATTACCAAATAAAGTTAAAATAATTAAGTTCTAATTTTTTTGATTAAATTAAAGGATCTGAATTTACACTATTATGAAAATTAAATTAGCATTCTTTTTATTTATTACTATTAGTCTTCAAGCAACTCCGAATACTTCTAATGACAGTATTACAAACTCTCTTCATTGGAGAAATATAGGACCCGACCGAGGTGGCAGGTCTTTAGCTGTTGCAGGATCATCAAGAATTAATGAGTATTATTTTGGAGCAGTTGGAGGTGGTTTGTGGAAAACTACCGATGGTGGGCAAACATGGAATCCAGTTACGGATGGACAAATTAAAAGTTCTTCAGTTGGAGCAGTTGCAGTTTCAGAGTCTAACCCTGACATTATATATATTGGAATGGGTGAGACTGAATTAAGAGGAAATATTATGCAAGGGGATGGTGTTTATAAATCAATTGATGCTGGTTTAACTTGGAATCATATAGGACTTGAAGAGACCCAGGCTATTTCAAAAATCAGAATACATCCAACAAATCCTGATGTGTTATATGTAGCTGCATTAGGACATCCTTATGGGGAAAACGAGCAAAGGGGAGTTTTTAAATCTGTTGATGGAGGAAAGAATTGGAAAAAGATATTATTCAAAAGTTCTAAATCTGGAGCAATCGATATGATTCTTGATCCTAATAATCCAGATATATTATATGCATCATTTTGGCAAGTATACAGAACCCCTTATAAAATGCTAGGAGGTGGTCCCGAGTGTAGCCTATATAAATCTGAGGATGGAGGAGATTCATGGGTAGATATTTCAGAAAATAAGGGATTTCCAAAAAGACCACTAGGTAAAATAGGAATTACGGTTTCACCTGCAAATTCCAATAAGTTGTGGGCTTTGGTTGAATCTGATAATGGGGGAGTTTATTCATCTGAAGATGCAGGTGAATCATGGAGTTTAGTTAATGATGAGCGTAAATTAAGGCAAAGAGCTTTCTATTATAGTAGAATTTACGCTGATCCAAAGGATGAAAATACAGTATATGCGTTGAATACTGGATTTTATAAGTCTACTGATGGTGGAAAAACGTTTGATACAAGAATAATTGTGCCACATGGTGACAACCATGATTTATGGATAGATCCTCAAAACCCATCTCGAATGGTAAATGCAAACGATGGGGGAGGTTGTGTTTCTGTTAATGGGGGAAAGACTTGGACCGATCTTGATTTTCCAACTTCTCAGCTATACCATATTATGGTAACAAAAGATTTCCCTTATTATGTTTGTGGGGCTCAGCAAGACAACTCCACAATGTGTGTTCCTTCCGAGGGTTGGAATTTTAAGCAAGCACGTGGTCCACATAAACAATATTATTATCCTGTAGGAGGAGGTGAATCTGGTTATATTACACAACACCCGTCAAATCTTGACTGGTTTTATGCTGGTAGTCAGGGAGCATTACTTACAAAATTTGATAGAAAAACTGGATTTAAAAGAGATATTCAGGTCTACCCAAGATTTTTTTCTGGAGAACCTGCAAGTGAATTACCAGAGAGATGGCAATGGACATTCCCAATAATTTTTTCACCCTTAAATTCAAGTAAACTCTATACCAGTTCTCAACATGTTTGGGTATCAGAAGATGATGGACAAAGTTGGTCAAAAATAAGTCCTGATCTTACTTATGCCGATCCTAAAACACTTGGAAAAACCGGAGGAGTGATTACAAATGATATGAATGGTCCAGAGATTTACGCCACTATATTTTCCTTAGTTCCGTCAAGTTATGATGAAAACACATTATGGGCTGGGTCTGATGATGGATTAGTCCATCTGACTCAAGACCATGGAAAGTCATGGAAAAACATAACACCTCCAGATATGCCAAAAGATACCAGAATTAGTATAATAGAGGAGTCTAAACATAATCCAGGGACTATATATATAGCTGGAAAAAGATATCAAATGGATGATAGAAAACCATATTTATGGAAAACACACGATTATGGTAAGACATGGAGTAAGATAATAAATGGTATTAGAAATGATGACTTCCTGCATGTGATTCGTGAAGATTTAAAAATCCCTGGACTCCTATATGCTGGTGGTGAACATCAGGTTTGGGTTTCGTATGATGATGGAGATAATTGGGAGTCAATAAGTTTAAATCTTCCTGATACTCAAATTTCTGATTTGATAGTTACCGAAAAAGATTTAGTGGTTGGTACTCATGGAAGGTCAGTTTATATACTTGATGATATTTCGCCAATAAGAGAAATGTCAAAAGTTGACAAACAAAAGCCACATCTTTATGATGTGTATTTTGCAACCAGAAGAGTTCAAGACGCTGAAATTAAATATTACCTTCCATCTAAACCCAAAAAACTATCAATTAAAATACTTGATAGTAAAAACAGAATTGTATTAGAAAAAGAGGGTGTTACTAATGATCAAACAAAGGAGGAATCTTCTTCATGGTTTGGAGCGGATAATAAAAACCCAACAATGAATAGCGGATTAAACAATTACAAATGGAATCTAAGATATCAAGGAGCTAGAGATTTTGAGGGTATGGTAATCTGGTCTGCAAAACCGACACTTGGGCCAATTGCTCCTCCTGGACAATATAGGTTTCAGCTAATCATAGATGATAAAATGTATGAAACTGTTTTTGAAGTAAGAAAAGATCCAAGAATAGCTGTTTCAGACACCGTTATTAACAAACAATTTGACTTTGCAATGAGTATAATGATGCAAACTGATCTTGCGAATAAAAGTGTAATTGAAATTCGTTCAATTAAAGAAAAATTGAATAGTATTTATAAAGTTTCTTCAGTTTCTGGTTCGAAAGGATATGATCGTTCGATTTCCAAAAATTTAAAAACTTTAATATCAGATTTTGAGGATGTTGAAGCTAATATATATCAAGTAAAAAATCAAAGTGGTCAAGATCCATTGAATTTTCCTATCAAAGTAAATAATAGATTGGCATATTTGAGAAAAAGTGTTGAAAGTGGAGATGGTCTCCCGACAAAAGGGTCTATTGAAGTTTTTGAACTACTTAAAAGTGAATTAACTGGATATGTAGATATGATTAATAAACTTAAATTAGAGGCTGATAAATTTTTTTAAATGAACGAAAAAAATAGAAATGAAATTATAAAGTATAGTAAGAAAACCCCTCTATATTTAAGTAGAAGAAAGTTTAATAGTGAAGGAGTTTTGATGGAATTGCAATGCTCTAAATGTAAAGAGTTTAAGGAGATTAAGGAATACTCTAAAAATAAAACTCAAATTGATGGTTTAGATAATAAATGTAGGATTTGTAAAAATTTATAATTCTCCTATTACTATCTACAGTTATTCTGTTAGTTTAAAATCAGTACTTCTCGAACCATAAAAAAATGACAGATTGCTCCTACCAAGACAAAAACATGCCATATCGCATGTGATTCTTTAAACTTTCCCCACTTATAAAAGAATATCCCTGAAGTGTAAAATAATCCTCCTAGCACAAGAAAAGTTAAAGCTGTATTAGAAAAGAATTCAAAAACAGATTTAATATCTATCAAAATAAACCAACCCATTAGTAAATACATTACCAGTGAAATATTTTCGAATCGACCTGTGTAAAAAGCTTTAAAGACAATACCAAATCCAGTGATAATCCAAACCCCTGATAGAATTAAGATTCCGGAA
The DNA here is from genome assembly GCF_983056325.1 of Candidatus Marivariicella sp. Classification (NCBI taxonomy): domain Bacteria; kingdom Pseudomonadati; phylum Bacteroidota; class Flavobacteriia; order Flavobacteriales; family Flavobacteriaceae; genus Candidatus Marivariicella; species Candidatus Marivariicella sp. The sequence goes on from NZ_CEZOWA010000023.1 coordinate 22,374, forward strand.
GTTTCATATAGTAAAGTTAAGGTAACTGGGGTGTAGGTTCCAGCTATTAAAAATAAAATGGCAATATGGTCAACCTTTCTCCAAATTATTTTTCTTGCACCAATGGTGGAGTGATATATTGTTGAAGCTGAAAACAAAAAAACAAGAGAAAAACAATAAATAATTAATGCAACTAAAACTCTTGCTGATTCAAATGTAAAATAGGTATAAAAATAAGTTGAAGCAATGATACTAAGTAATAATCCAAAAGCATGAGTTATAACGTTCCACATTTCGTTTGGTTCAATTTTATTTAACATAGATTATTTTCAAATAGATGAATCTGATCTTTGAGTCTTTTTATTACCATAGTCGTAATTCTTTTTTTTAAATCAGAAATATTGCTTTGGTAAGATTTGTATTCATTAATTGTAAAATGTCCTATAATTACACCCTTAATTAGATTATTGAATTTATGGTCTTTAATTAATGCATTCTCAATATAATTTAGTTTTTCAGTATTATTCAAGGTATAGAACAAACCTTTTCGTCTATTTATATAATCTTTGAATATGTTTATAAATAGTGAGTTCTGAAATTTTAAGATTGGTCGTAATGTTTCATTTTGAAAATGCTCCTGGATACTGACAGAGGTAAATGACTTTATGTTCTTGATTTTATTTCGCACATACAATAAGCTGTCAGATCTATCATTCATATTATATATTTTTTTATAAAGTTAATTATATAAGATGATATGATAGATTTAATAATCTAAATTTTAAAACAATTAATTACAATAATAACCATTACTTTTATTTTAATTACATTACTCAGTTTGGATATTTCAAGATGCATTGTTTGTGAAGATAATGGAACGCATTATTTGTTTTCTAGTAAATCAATGATGCATTCTGATTTAAATTTATTTAAGTTTTATATATGTCCAAAATGTGATTTAGTTTTCCTTAATCCGAGAGTCCCATTGGATCAAATAAAAAACTATTATACGGATAATTATTTACCATACAGAGGTTCATCTGCCTGGGGAAAATACTCAAAATTAGTTGATTTAAGTCAGCGAAATCTTGACACTAGAAGAGCTAAACTT
>NZ_CEZOWA010000024.1:0-23063 GCF_983056325.1 Candidatus Marivariicella sp.
ATTAAAAATAGATTTCAGACCATTTATACATGTTGAAGGAGTGGATGCAAAAACAGTTAGAACTCAAAAAATAGATTTTGCAGATTTTGATAATATAATCCTTACAAGCAAAAATGCAGTAGATCATTACTTTAGACTTACAGAGGAAATGAGATTTAAAGTTCCTGATAGCACAAAATACTTTTGTCTATCTGAAGCAGTAGCTTTTTATCTTCAAAAATATGTAGTTTACAGAAAACGTAAAATATATATCGGAGATAAAACCATTGAAGACTTATCAAGTGTTTTATTGAAATTTGGTTCTGAAAAATATTTACTCCCAACTTCAGACAGTCTAAAACCGTCAATACCCGAAACTTTAAATAAATTAAATTTAAAATGGAAAAGGGCAGAATTATTCAAAACGGTTGTCAGTGACTTATCTGATTTAAGAAATGTTTACTATGATGTCTTAGTTTTTTTTAGCCCCTCTGGAATAGAATCTTTATTTAAAAATTATCCTGATTTTGAACAAAATGAAACTAAAATTGCTGTTTATGGTCAGACAACTACTGATGCAGCTCTAAAGGCTAATCTAAGAATTGATATTTCAGCTCCCAGCAAAGAATCACCCTCTATGACAATGGCTATTGAAAAATATATTAAATATAATAAATAAAATATTCTATATTTTATTAAGTAAACAAAAAATTATTTATGAAAATAGATACAAGTGTATTAAGTATTGATGGCATAGATAAAATAATTTTAAATGAACTTATTTTAAACTCTAGAATACCTATAAAAAAAATTGCATTAAAAGCCCTTATATCTGGAGCAGCAGTTCACCAAAGAATTAAAAAATTAGAAAAATCAGGCATAATTTCTGGTTCACATATCAAAATAAACTCAAAAGTCCTAGGATATAAAACAATGGCTTTTGTTGGGATCTATTTAGATAAAGCAATGAATAACCTTACCGCTGTAAAAAAATTAAAAATGATACCTGAAATCTTAGAATGTCATTACACAACTGGAAATTGGAGTGTTTTTGTCAAAATATTATGTAAGGATAATCAACACTTAATGCATCTATTAACTAATAGTATCCAAAAAATACCAGGTATTTCTCGAACTGAGACCTTCATTTCTCTAGAACAGCAAATTTTCAGACAAATTGGAGTATAATTAATTTTTTAGTGGTCTAAAAAAATTAAATTATATCATTACTTATCAGTAAACAATATTAACTATTTTTCCAGGCACAATGATTATTTTTTTAGGAGTGTACCCATTAAGTTGATTGATTGTCCTCTCATCTTTTAATATGCTGATTTCAATTTCTTTTTTATTTAAACTTAGCTCCAACTCGATAGTAAATCGCATTTTGCCATTAAAAGAAATTGGATAAGTCTTAGTGGTTTCTTTTAAGTAGGATTCATTATATTCTGGAAAAGCTTCATTAATTAATGAATTTGTGTTTCCAAATAAGGACCACAACTCTTCAGCTATGTGAGGGGCAAAAGGGGATAACAAAATAGTCAAAGGCTCAAGGATTTTTCTTTCATTACATTTTTCTTTTGAAAGTTCATTTACACATATCATAAATGAACTTATGCAGGTGTTAAATGAAAAACTATTGATGTCTTCTGTTATTTTCTTGATTGTTTTGTTAAAAGATTTTAATGATTTCACAGAGGGCTCATTATCGCTAACGCTAAAAATATTTAAAGGATGATAGAGTTTCCAAAGTTTCTTTAAAAAAGAATGAACGCCGACAATACCCGAAGTATTCCATGGCTTAGATTGTTCTAATGGACCCAAAAACATTTCATACATTCTTAGGGTGTCAGCCCCATAAGATTCACATATTTCATCTGGATTTACAACGTTAAATTTTGATTTAGACATTTTTTCGACTTCTCTTCTAACAATAAACTTTCCGTTTTCTAGATTAAAATTCGCGTTTTTAAAAATGGGTTGAGTTTTTTTAATTCTTAAGTAATCTAACTCATCGTTGTTGTCTACAAAAGAAATATCGACTCTAATTGATTCAGAATTTATATTTTTAGAAATATTTTTAGAAAAATAATTATCTGTACCAGATTTTCTATGAATAAAAGCTGAAGAACCTAGAATCATTCCTTGATTTATTATTTTTTTTGCATACTCGTCAACTGGAAGTAAATCAATATCAAATAAAAATTTCTGCCAAAATCTAGAGTATAAAAGATGGCCTGTAGCATGTTCACTTCCACCAAGATATAAATCGACTTCCCGCCAATAACTAACAGCCTCTTTTCCTACAAAATTTTCATCATTATCAGGATCCATATAACGATAAAAATACCAAGAACTCCCTGCCCATCCTGGCATTGTATTTAATTCTAGGGGGAAAATACTGGTGTTATTTATGAGCTTGTTTGATACTACTTTTTTTTCCTCAACATTCCAGGCCCAGTTTTTCGCATTTCCCAAAGGAGAAGATCCGTCCGAAGTAGGAAGATAATTCTCAACTTTAGGTAATTTCAAGGGTAAACTGTCTTCCCCTATTGAAATAGGAATACCATTCTTATAATAAATTGGTATAGGCTCTCCCCAGTACCTTTGCCTGCTAAATACTGCATCCCTTAGCTTATAATTAATCTTTCCCTTCCCACATTTTATTTTTTCTATATGTTTAATAACTTTCACCATTGAAGATTCATAGTCTAATCCATCTAAAAAGTCAGAATTTGTTAATCTAAATTTATTCTTTTCTGTAAATGCTTTTTTTGAAATATCAACATCAAGAAAAATATTTTTAATTGGTAGAGAAAAATGATTTGCAAAATCAAAATCACGTTGATCTCCACAAGGAACAGCCATAACTGCTCCTGTTCCGTAACCAGCTATAACATAGTCACCAATCCATATTGGAATTTTCTCACTATTAAATGGGTGAATAGCGAATGATCCTGAAAAAACTCCAGTAATGGTTTTAACATCTGACATACGATCTCTTTCAGATCTTTTGGAAGAAAACTTTATATATTGTTCTACATATTTGTATTGCTTTTTTGAAGATATTTTCAGTACTAATTTATGTTCAGGTGCAAGAGTCAAAAAAGTAACACCAAATAGTGTGTCTGGTCTGGTTGTAAACACTTCTATTTCATCATCAGTATTTTCTATTCTAAATTTTACAGATGCTCCTTTAGATCTTCCAATCCAATTACGTTGCATTTCCTTTAAAGGTTCGGGCCAATCAACCTTGTCTAATCCCTGAATTAATCTCTCTGAGTATGCACCAATTCTCATACTCCACTGCATCATTTTTTTCTTTTCTATCACAAACCCTCCTCTTTCTGAAACCCCATTAATAATTTCATCATTAGCTAATACAGTTCCCAAACCAGGACACCAATTAACTTCTGTTTCTGATAAATAAGCTAACCTGTAGCCTAATAAAATCTTTTCTTTGTTTTCAGTGTTTAAAAGTCTCCATTCTGAGGCTGACATTTCGAGACTCTTATGACTCGAAGTTGCGTTAACATTTTTTGTACCATTTTTATTTAATTCATTAATCAAAAATGAAATTGGCAGAGCCTTATCTTTATTGAGATCATAATAACTTTCAAATAGCTTTATAAATATCCATTGCGTCCATCTATAATATGTTGATTTAGAGGTCCTGATTTCTCTTGACCAGTCAAAAGAAAAACCCATTTTATCCAATTGATCTCTATATCTATTAATGTTTGTCTCTGTTGTGATTTGGGGGTGCTGACCAGTTTGTATCGCATATTGTTCAGCTGGTAATCCAAAAGAATCATACCCTTGTGGATGCAAAACATTAAATTTTTTATGTCTTTTGTAACGAGCAAATATGTCAGTAGCAATATAGCCAAGTGGGTGCCCTACGTGAAGCCCGGCACCAGATGGGTATGGAAACATATCTAAAATATAAAATTTTGGAAGTTTACTATTGTTACTTGTCTTAAATGTCTGATTGTTTTTCCAAAATTTTCTCCATTTGGATTCAATTTTTTTAAAATCGTAGTTCACGAGTATCCTTTTTACAAAGCAAAAATACATTTAAAGGTTGAAAGGAAAAAGAATTTACGTACCTAAGCAAAGAAATCGTTTGGGTTTATTAATTTTATAACTTTAAAATAATATTGAAAAAGAATTTCGAAGAACAATATCAAAAAAGAAAATTACTGAATACATACATTTCAGTTGTAATAATAAATATTATAGTTGTTTTTCTAACTGGGTTATTGGGACTACTATTATTCAACTCTAATAAAGTTGCTAACCACTTTAAAGAACAAATTGCGGTTACAGTTTATTTCAAGGACAGCTCAAAACCTGTTGAGATTAAACAAATTCAAAAGTATATACAATTTAAAGAGGCAACAAAATCTGTAATATTTACTTCAAAAGAGGAAGCAGCAAAAATTTATGTAGATGAAATAGGTGAAGAATACATGGAGTTTTTAGGCTTCAATCCACTTGAGAGCTCACTGGATATATATTTTAATGCTAATTACGTAAAGCCACTAATTATAAAAAATTTAAGTGAAGATTTATCGAGACGTCAATTTATTTCAGAAGTTAATTATGACAAACCCCTACTAGAATTACTAGATAAAAATATTAAAAGAATTAAGTTTTGGATTTTAATATCCAGTTTAACCTTTATCATTATTGCAATATTATTAATCAATAGTTCGATTCGACTCTCAATTTACTCAAAACGTTTTACAATTAAGACAATGCAACTGGTTGGAGCCACAAAATGGTTCATTCAAAAACCATTCATTATCAAATATTTAAAAATATGTTTAGTGTCATCTATATTTTCAATTTTCTTATTATACTTAATTTTTCAAAAGATTCAAGAAAATTTTCCGGAATTAAATTTACTCCAAGAAAAATTACCTATAATTATTATTTTAATTTTTGTTTTTATTTTTGGATCAATTATTAATTTAACAAGCACTATTTTTGTTACCAAACGCTTTCTAGACTTAAAATCAGATGAAATATACTAATAACTCAAAAAAAGATTTTTTATTAAAAAATATAAATTATAAATGGTTGTTTTTATCAATTTTCACAATATCGCTTGGTTTTATTTTAATGTCTGGGGGAGATAGCAATGATCCCAATATTTTTAATAAAGAGATTTTTAATTTTAGACGTATTAGAATCGCTCCTTCATTAGTTTTACTTGGTTTTGGAATAGCTGTTTATTCAATACTAAAAAACCCCAATAAAAATGGAGGAATTTAAAATCTTTATTTTAGGATTAGTTCAAGGATTAACTGAATTTCTTCCTGTCTCATCCAGTGGCCATATTGAGGTTTTTAAATATTTTTTTAATTTAAAATTTATTAAAAATCAAGGACTACTACTAACACTAGTTTTACACTTTGCAACAGCTCTAAGTACAATATGGGTTTTTAGAAAGGAAATTCTTAGTATTTTTTTAAATAAAGATTTTAAAAGGAATAGATTTTTTTTAACCATTATCATTTCAATGATTCCTGCTGTTTTAGTTGGTCTCTTTCTTGAGGAATTTATAGGTCTGTTATTTAATTCAAATATAATTTTGGTGGGTGTTATGTTAATTTTAACCTCAATTTTATTGTTTAAGACTGATAAGGTAAATCCTAAATCAAAAAATATTAGTTTGAAAAATGCTTTTATAATTGGATTGATCCAAGCTATTGCAATTCTTCCTGGAATTTCAAGAAGTGGAGCTACTATTGCCTCAGCTTCGATGTTAGGAGTAAAAAAGAGTGAGGCTACAAAATTTTCTTTTTTAATGGTGATACCTCTAATTTTTGGCAGCATGTTTAAGAGTATTTTATTTTATCCCAAAGATGAATCATTAAACTTTTCTCCTATTTTGCTAATTGGGTTCATATCTGCTTTTTTAACTGGAATATTGGCTTGCAAACTAATGATCAAAATCGTTGAAAAAAGTCAATTAAAATATTTTGGCTATTACTGTTTAATATTTGGATTGTTTTTAGCGAGCTATGGAGCGATTTAAAAAAACCAATTCACTTAGTGATATTAATGAGGGTCGGTTAATTTTAATAAATAAACCTATTGGATGGACATCTTTTCAAGTGGTTAATAAAATTAGATACATTTTGTGTAGATTTTTTAAAATTAAAAAATTAAAAGTTGGACATGCTGGCACATTAGATCCATTAGCAACTGGACTATTAATTATCGCAATAGGTAAAGCAACTAAACAAATACACAAATTTCAAGAAATGAAAAAAGTGTATACCGGTGTTTTTACCCTTGGATCATCTACTCCTTCTTTTGATTTAGAAACAAAACCGAACAAAAATTTTAACTATAAACATTTGAACGATAACTTAATTATCGATAAAACAAGAGATTTTATTGGTGAAATTGATCAAAAACCTCCAATATATTCGGCTTTAAAAAAAGAAGGAAAACGATTATATGAGTACGCGAGAAAAAAAGAGGTAATTGAAATAGAATCTCGTAAAGTTGAAATAAAAGAATTTACCATAAATACAATTAATTTACCAGATGTAAATTTCAAAATAGAATGTGGAAAAGGCACCTATATTCGTAGCTTAGCAAATGATTTTGGATTAGCGCTTAAGAGTGGAGCTCATCTCTCCAAATTAGAGAGAATTTCAATTGGAAATTATAAAATTGAAAATGCTTCGAAAATAACTGATTTTGAAAAATTATTTTAATAATTTTACTCAAATATTTCAGATGAAATCATTAAACATTGGTTCAATAAAAAAATCGAGTCATTTAAAAAAATATAATCCAAAGATAACCCAAGATAACTCTCGTTTAGTTTCCGAAATATTACAATTAAAAAAGAAAAAAAACGCTGTGCTATTAGCACACTATTACCAATCACCCGAAATTCAAGAGATTGCAGATTACCTAGGAGACAGTCTATATCTTGCTCAGTGTGCCGCTAAAATAACTGCTGATATAATAATATTAGCAGGAGTACACTTTATGGCAGAAACAGCTAAAATAATTAATCCTTCAAAAACAGTTTTACTTCCAGATTTAAAAGCTGGATGTTCCCTAGCTGACTCTTGCCCTCCTAAAGATTTTAAAAAATTCACAGACAAATTTCCAAATTCGGTAATTGTAACATATATTAATTGTTCTGCAGAGATAAAAGCTCTAAGTGATATTGTTTGTACATCAAGTAATGCAATAAAAGTAATTAATAGTATTCCAAAAAATAGAAATATAATTTTTGCTCCAGATAGAAATCTTGGACGATACTTAATTAAAAAAACTGGAAGAGACATGGTTTTATGGGACGGAGCGTGCATGGTTCATGAAGCATTTTCACTTGAAAGAATTATATCACTTGCGAAAGAATATCCTTCAGCTAAATTTATTGCTCATCCTGAAAGTACTTCACCAATTCTTGAAATCGCTAATTTCATTGGCAGCACATCTGCTCTTTTAAAATATGTTGAAATGGATGAAAGTAATTCTTTCATAGTAGCAACCGAATCTGGAATTATTCATCAGATGCAAAAATCATGTCCAGAAAAAATATTTATACCCGCACCTGTTAAAGATGAAACATGTGCATGTAGTGAGTGTGCTTTTATGAAATTAAATACTCTTGAAAAAGTATACAACTGTCTAATAAATGAGTCTCCCCAGATAAATTTAAACAGTGATTTAATAAATAGGTCGAAAATTTCTATTAATAGAATGTTAGCAATTAGTTAATTTTTTTAAATGTCAAATTTTTATAAAGAGAATAAAGATCCATTAAATTTATTTATTAAAAATGCTTTAATTGAGGATATCCAAGGCGGAGATATAACTGGAAATGCTTGTATTCCAAAAGAGGCTGAAATGTCAGCAAAACTTTATGTAAAAACACCATGTGTTATTGCTGGAGTTGAATTAGCAGAAAAAATTTTTAAATTTTATGATCCAAATATTAAATTTACTAAACTTATTAATGATGGAACATGCGTAGATCAAAATTCTACTCCATTCATCGTTGACGGTAATGCAAGATCAATTTTAGCTACGGAAAGACTAGTTCTAAACACTTTACAAAGAATGAGTGGGATAGCAACTATTACAAATAATTTAAATAATAAAATCAAGTCTTACGATTCAATTTTATTAGACACAAGAAAAACTACTCCTAATTTTAGATATCCTGAAAAATGGGCTGTTAAAATTGGAGGAGGAAATAATCATCGAATGGGCCTTTTTGATGCTATAATGATAAAAGACAATCACATTGATTATTCAAGAAATATTGAAGACGTTTTAAACAAAACTGAGGCCTATATAAAAAAGATGAATCCAAAAAAAAAATTAGTATTTATCGAAGTCAGAAATGTTAATGAAATAAATAAGGTTTTAGGTTTTCGATGGGTTGACAGAATACTATTAGATAATATGAATATTTCTGAACTTAAAAGTGCTGTTAAGATTATTAATAGTAGATTTAAGACAGAAGCTTCAGGTAATATAAATGAGTTTAACATCGTTGATGTTGCAAAGACTGGAGTAGATTATATTTCAATTGGTGCATTAACTCACTCATCTCCTCATATTGATTTAAGCTTAAAGGCCCAATAAATATAATACTCAAATACAAAAAAATATTTATCTATATTTATAATATGACACATAAGAGAATTTTACTCAAATTAAGTGGTGAAGCATTGATGGGAGATCACAAAAGCGGAATAGACCCTGTAAGACTTGATAATTATGCAAAACAAATAAAAGAAATTCAAAAAGAAGGGACAGAGATAGCTATTGTAATTGGCGGGGGCAATATTTTCAGAGGAGTTTCTGGAGCAAGTAAAGGTATGGATAGAGTTCAGGCAGACTATATGGGTATGCTAGCAACTGTTATTAATGGCCTTGCTCTCCAATCAGCATTAGAAGATAATGATGTTCCTACTCGGCTTCAAACAGCAATAAAAATTGAAGCGATAGCAGAGCCTTATATTAAAAGAAAAGCAACTCGACACTTGGAAAAAGGTAGAGTTGTTATTTTTGGATGCGGAACAGGTAATCCATTTTTCACGACAGACTCTGCAGCAGTTTTAAGGGCAATAGAAATAAATGCAGATGTAATTTTAAAGGGTACAAGAGTTGATGGGATTTATGATGAAGATCCTGAAAAAAATAAAAATGCTGTTAAATTTGATTCCCTTTCATTTGACGAAGTTCTAAAACGAGGTTTGAAAATAATGGATACAACTGCTTTTACACTTAGTCAAGAAAATAATTTACCTATAATAGTTTTTGATATGAACACAAAGGGCAACTTAAAGAAAATTATTAACGGAGAAGTCGTGGGAACAAAAGTTTACATCTAAAAATTATGGAAGAAATAGATTTTATACTTGAATCAGCTAAAGAGAGTATGGTGGACGCAATCAAACATCTCGAAAAAGAATTACTCAATATTAGAGCAGGAAAAGCAAATCCAATTATGCTTTCAAATATTATGGTTGACTACTACGGCTCTAAAACCCACTTAAGTCAGGTTGCTAATATTAGCACACCTGATTCTCGAACCCTAACTATTCAACCTTGGGAAAAGGGACTAATGGGAGATATTGAAAAAGCTATATTAGTAGCCAATATTGGTTTTACCCCAATGAATAACGGGGATTCAATTATAATAAATATCCCACCAATGACCGAAGAGCGAAGGGTTCAATTAGTTAAAATAGCAAAAAATGAAACGGAAAATGCGAAGGTGAGTATTCGTAATTCCAGAAAAGAAGCAAACGATGCTATAAAAAATTCTGATATTTCAGATGACATGAAGAAAAATTTAGAATCAGAAATTCAAAAACTAACAGATTCATATATTCAAAAAACGGATAACCTATTTACAAACAAAGAGAAAGAAATTTTAACAGTTTAAATTTTTCTGAACTATGTTCAAAATATGAAAAATAAAAAAAGTTTAAATTTTTGGGAGGCTGTTGCTCGCCTGATACTCAGAAATAGAATTTCAATTTTAATAGGGATAATCTTTATTACTTTTTTTTGGATTAATCAGTGGCAACATATACGTTTTACTTTTTCTGAAGCAAATTTGTTACCAGACAAACATATTGATAACGTCAAGTACGATGGATTTGTTAAACAATTTGGGGATGAAGGAAATGTTCTATTATTAGCAACAAAAGACTCTACAATTTTTAGCTCAAAAAAATTTGAAGCTTGGAATAAATTAACTCAAACCTTATCGGAATTAGAGGAAATAGATTTTACAGTTGGAACATCAAATCTTAAAAATTTAATAAAAAACACTAAAGACGAAAAGTTTGAAGTTTATCCAGTTTTAAAAACCTATAAACTTAGTGAAGTTGAAATATCTAAGTTTAAAGAGAAATTATTTTTAGAACTTCCTTTTTATAATAATCTGATTTACAGTAAAACAAATAAAACATTGAGATCCATAATATATATGGATCCTGCTTTAGTTAATACTAAACAACGAAAAGTTTTTATTAATGATGTTTTTCTTCCCCTCATAGAGTCCTTTGAAAAAGATAATGAAATAAATTTAAGGATTTCAGGAATGCCCTATATAAGAACTTTAAACGCTCAAAATATTGTCGATGAAATTAGCATTTTTGTTCTTTCCGCTATGTTTTTAACTTCATTAATTTTCTTTTTATTTTTTAGATCAATTAGAGCAACCTTAATATCACTTTCAGTCGTTTTGATAGGAGTTATGTGGTCATTCGGAGTATTGGGTATTTTGGGCTACGAGATTACGGTTATAACTGCACTAATCCCCCCTTTAATAATTGTAATTGGCATACCAAATTGCATTTTTTTAATAAATAAATATCAACAAGAAGTCGCCAATCATGGTAACCAAATAAAATCTCTTCAAAGAGTCATTGTTAAGATTGGAAATGCTACTCTAATGACCAACCTAACCACAGCTTGTGGTTTTGCAACATTTATTCTTACTGACAGTAAAATACTCAAAGAATTTGGAATTGTAGCATCAATTAACATTTTTGGAATATTTCTTCTTTCATTATTTATAATACCCATAATTTACAGTTTTCTTCCAATTCCAAATTCTAAACATTTAAAACATCTTAAAAACAAAACAATTGACAACTTTATCGGATGGATGGAGAATAATGTGAGGAATAATAGAGTTAGGGTATATGTAATATCATTATCAGGGTTAATCTTTGGAATCATTGGAATTTATCAAATTGAAATTTCAGGAAGCTTAATCGAGGATATGCCAAAAAAATCAGATTTCTTTAAGGATCTTAAATTTTTTGATGACGAGTTTTCAGGTGTTGTTCCTATTGAGATTATAATTGATACAAAAAGAAAAAACGGAATATATAGTCTTGCGAATCTTAGGCGGATAGAAAAATTTCAAAATCATATTGAAGAATACTCTGAGCTATCTCCTCCAATTTCAGTTATAAATGGGCTTAAATTTGCTAAACAAGCATATTATAACGGAAACCCTAATTACTATAAACTACCCACAACTCAGGAAAATAGGTTCATATCTAAATATATTAAAAATTCAGGAAGTGATACAAATTTAATATCTAACTATATAGATAGTACTGGACAATTTGGAAGGATTACGACATTTATGAAAGATATTAAAACAGATCGGATTGAAGTAATTGAAAGAGATTTGAAAGTAAGTTTAATGAAAATATTTCCAGCCGAAAGATTCAATATATTAATGACGGGTAAATCTTTGCTTTTTTTAAAAGGAACAAAGTATCTAGTTAAGAATCTATTCTTGTCTCTTTCACTTGCGATTTTCTTGATAGCATTATTCATGGCTTACATGTTTAGGTCATCTAAAATGATTATTATTTCTTTGATACCAAACCTACTCCCCTTAATTATTACCGCAGGAGTAATGGGGTTTTCAGGCATACCTCTTAAACCTTCAACGATCCTTGTTTTTAGTATTGCTTTTGGAATTTCAGTTGATGACACTATTCATTTTCTTGCTAAATACAGACAAGAATTAAGTGCAAATAAATGGAAAATCAAACCAGCAATATATTCTAGTCTTAGAGAAACTGGGATTAGTATGTTTTATACCTCGATAGTACTATTTTTTGGGTTTGCGGTTTTTATGACTTCTAATTTCGGAGGCACCGTAGCCCTGGGAGGATTGGTTTCTGTTACATTACTTTTTGCAATGTTAGCAAACTTAATTCTTCTTCCTTCCCTTTTAATATCAATGGAAAATAGAATTAGTAATAAGAAGATTATCAAAGAACCTAAAATTAAAATTTTAGAATAAAATCCATAACAACAGACTTTGATATATCCCTAACCAAAGTAGTATATTTGTGAAAGTTATAATTATAAAAAATAATGAAAAGAATAGATGACTTTCTCAATGAGAATAAAACAAAATCAAATATTGAAATTTGTGGTTGGGTTAAAACATTTAGAGGAAATAGATTTATCGCAATTAATGATGGCTCGTGTATCACTAATCTTCAATGTGTTATTGATTTTAAAAATACAGACAGTTCTTTATTAAAAAAAATAAACACAGGGGCAGCTATAAGAGTTGTTGGAGATCTAGTTGAAAGTCAAGGAACTGGACAAAACCTTGAAATAATTGCAAGTGAAATATCAATAATAGGAGAATCAGATTCAGAGTCGTACCCAATTCAACCCAAAAAACACAGTTTAGAATTTCTTCGTGAAAAAGCACATCTACGAATCCGCACAACAACTTTTAATGCTATAATGAGAATTCGATCTACTCTTTCGTTTGCTGTGCATGAGTTTTTTCAAGAAAAGAAGTTTTACTACATAAATACACCAATTATAACTGGAAGCGATGCAGAGGGTGCAGGTGAGATGTTTAAGATTACAACAATTCCATCTGATAATTCCAAAAATAATATTGATTATAAAAAAGATTTCTTTGGTAAAGAAACTCATTTGACTGTTTCTGGTCAACTTGAGGCAGAGAGTTACGCGATGGGACTTGGGAATGTTTATACATTCGGACCAACATTTAGAGCAGAAAATTCAAACACCACAAGACATTTGGCAGAATTTTGGATGATAGAACCTGAGATGGCTTTTTATGATTTGAAAGACAATATGAATTTAGCAGAGGAATTTATTAAATCTATTTTAAATAAGGTTTTGTCAAAATGCGAAAAAGACATAGAATTTTTAGATAATCGTTATAGTGATGAACAAAAAAATAAACCCGGGAATGAAAGAAGTGAAATGGGCTTAATAGAAAAAATAAATTTTGTAATTAATAATAGTTTCAAAAGAATAACATATACCGAATCTATAGACATTTTAAAAAACTGCAAACCCAATAAGAAAAATAAATTTAAATATAAAGTTAGTGACTGGGGAATTGATTTACAAAGTGAACATGAAAGATTTTTAGTTGAAAAACATTTCAAATGCCCGGTAATAATATATGATTACCCTGCAAAAATTAAAGCATTTTATATGAGAATGAATGACGATGAAAAAACTGTAAGAGCAATGGACGTTTTATTCCCGGGAATTGGAGAAATTGTGGGTGGATCTCAACGAGAAGAAAGATTGGATGTTTTGGAAAAAAGAATGGAGGCTATGAAGGTAGATAAGGATGAATTGTGGTGGTATTTGGATCTGAGAAGGTATGGTAGTGTTCCTCACAGTGGATTTGGTTTAGGTTTTGAAAGGTTAGTTCAATTTACTACTGGTATGGGAAATATCAGAGATGTGATACCTTTTCCTAGAACTCCTCAAAACGCATCCTTTTAAATTTTTCTTATATCCTTATTTTTATAACTTTAACTTAATTTAAGGTTAAATGCTCAAGCAACAACTTAACATAAAGCTATCTCAGAAACTATCTCCTCAACAGATTCAGTTAATGAAGATGATCCAACTTTCAACACTTGAGCTAGAACAAAAAATTCAAAATGAAATTGGAGAAAACCCGGCACTCGAAACTGGAAAAGAATCTAATCTTGATGAGTTTGATGAATTTAATAATGAGTCTACTATAAACGACGATGAAGATATAAATATTGATGAATACATAAATGATGATGAAATACCCTCTTACAGAACAGAGGTTAATAATTTCAATTCAGATGAGGATGACGGAAAAATAATTCCAGTTTCAGGCGGCATCTCTTTTCATCAAAACTTAAAAAGTCAGGCACAAAATCTAATTTTAGATAAAAATGAGATCCCTATTTTAGATTTTATAATCGGTAGTATTGACGAGAGTGGATATATAAGAAGAGATTTAGATGATTTAGTTGACGATTTAGCTTTTTCACAAAACTTGTTTGTATCAGTAAGTCAAGTGAATAGTATATTAAAAAAAGTTCAAACACTAGATCCACCTGGAGTAGGAGCCAGAGATTTAAAAGAGTGTTTGATTCTTCAAATAAAAAGAAAGACGAAAAAAACTAAAATTTTAGATTTAGCAGAAAAAATCATGATTGAATCTTTTGATGAGTTTTCGAGAAAACATTATCAAAAGCTAATTTCAAAATATAATATAACAGAAGAAGTTTTAAAACAGGTAATCGAATTAGTTTCTAAGTTGAATCCAAAACCAGGAGGGACTTTATCAAACGAGACTAGTAATACTCATATAATACCTGACTTTATTCTAACAATTGACGACGGAAAAGTGAATGTTGAATTAAACAGAAGAAATGCTCCGGAGCTTCACGTCTCAATAAATTATAAGGAAATGCTAAAAGGATACAAAGAGTCCTCATCAAAAAATAAGGCTAATAGTGATGCTGTTCATTTTATAAAACAAAAATTAGATACTGCAAAATGGTTTATTGAAGCTATTAATCAGAGATATAAAACTCTATATATTACAATAAATGCTATAATCGAACATCAAAATGAATATTTTTTAACTGGTGATGAGAAATGTTTGAAGCCTATGATTTTAAAAAATATTGCTAATAAAATTAATATGGATATCTCAACTGTTTCAAGGGTTGCAAATAGTAAATATATAGACACTCCTTATGGAATTAAATTAGTTAAAAGTTTCTTTTCAGAGGGTATGAAAAATGACGAGGGAGATGATATTTCAAGTATAGAAGTGAAAAATATTTTAGAAGAGCTAATTTCCAAAGAAGACAAGAAAACCCCTCTAGCTGATATCGCTATTTCTAAAAATTTAAAAAACAAAGGCTACATAGTTGCTAGAAGGACTGTTGCAAAATATAGAGAGCAACTTGGATTACCAGTGGCAAGATTAAGAAAAGAAATTTAATTAAAATATATAAAAAATTAATCCAACTGTAAGTAGCTTAAATTGAGAGTCCTTATTACCTTCAAGATTTATTAGTCTTCCACCTAAATCATATCCAAGAGAAAAATTCCATGTGTTATAGCCTATGTTTATTGTTGAAAATGTTGTTATCTTTTTTAATGCGTCTAGATCCTTTGAAAGAAAATTATACTGAAGTTGGCTACCTAAATATAATCTCCAAAATTTAAATGAAGTTGAAGTTGATGACCTTATCCTTATTTCAAATGGTAAATTCAAGGATATATATTTTGCAGTATTAAATTTATTAGCTGTTAATAAACCCGTTTTGAAGTCAATATTAGACTGAAACTGAGTATAGGATGGACCCACACCAAATGCAAACGAAAAATTCCCTTTTTTGTTTAGTGGAATGTCTCTAAGAATACCAAAATGAACTTGACTAGAAAAATCATTTTGTTGAACCAGTTGATTTTCTCCTTTAATCACTACATAATTAGCCCCCATGTAGAATTGATCCTCTCGATATTTTAAATCGATCAATGAATCTGGAACAGAATAATTTATCTGTCCATAAGAAAAGTATATGCTACATATACTTAGAAAAAGATATTTAAAACTCATAATTGAGACTCAGTAAAATACTTTATGGGTGGCTTAGTGATGAAACAGATCTGTGTTTAATCTACATTTTGAGTATACTCACCTATTCGGGTTGTGTAGTTTAGTTTAAGCGCATTAACCTTTCTCAATTCTTGTTTGATATCACTAACTAAACCCATTTTAGTTTCACCATCTACTTTCAACGCCGTTGTTAGTACATTTTGTAATTCTTGTCTTTTAGAAGCGCGTTCGGCTAAAACAAAAGCTCCAACATCTTCAACTACAGCAAATTTATCATTTAACTGTATACGGGCTCCAGATCCATATTTATCCTCGTATCTTGAAGATGGCTTTCCAGCATAAATATACATTACTCTATCTTTTTTATCTAGTTTTTGGACTTGATCAGCAGCTGGAAGAGAATTATTAACCATTAAAGTGCTATCTCTCATTACGGTAGCCACCATAAAAAAGAATAGCAACATAAATACAATATCCGGTAATGATGCAGTTGAAATTGCTGGTAATTCACCCCCTTTTTTCTTTTTAAACTTAGACATATTAATTTTTATTTGGTTCGGCCTCGGATAATTTTTGAGGATACATTAGCTTAACAGTACTTAATTGAGGTTTAAGTCTTTCTTTCTCTCCAGAAGACGTTCTGGGATCTGAATATCGACTGTTTGCTTGAACAAAATTCATCCCACTCATCGGGTTTAACCTTAAATATTCTCTATTTCTCAACTCATTGTAAGCTGCAACAAGTTCATTTTGGACAGCAATATATACCTTATATGAGGTTTCACGGTCATTTTTTAATGAAATAATAGCTTTCTCGGGATTGTCAGAGGATGAAGGATCTTTTTTACCTAAGCAATAATCACAGGCATCTTCACCTGTTCCTCCACCATTATCAAGAAAATCCATTGCTAATGATCTAACATTAGAAATATCTGTTAACTCTTCCTCAACCAATAGCTGATTATTCTTGTTTACAACAACCGTAAAGATATTCTTTTGTTTGATTATCGGAGGATCAATTACTTCCTCCATTGGAGGGAGTTTTCTGTTTAGCCCACTATCTGTTTCAATTGTAGTTGTCACAAGAAAGAAAATTAAAAGTAAGAAAGCGATATCGGCCATTGAGCCTGCGTTAACCTCAGGTGCTGATCTTTTTGCCATAATAATTTACTTTTTAATTATTTTTTTTATTGCTGAAAACATCATAGATCCAAAGGCAATAATTGTAAGCATGTAAAACGAAACGATTCCAGTTCCAACAAGTCTTGAACCATTAGCAGATAAAACCTCACCGTCCTTCATTGGAGTTTCAACTCCTTCGGAAATGCCGTAAGCGATGGCAATAACAAGTAAAAATAAACCAGATGCTATTAATGCTTTTTTTAATTTTTTTGGATCAGAAGCTAAAGTAATTACTGAAAATACAACAGTTACAATTATAGCGATTGATAATATAGCTAGAGCAAGAGTTATTAGGGGGCTTACAGATGAATAATCACCCATACTAGCATCCATTTTGACTTGGTCATCTCCAAGACTCATTATTCTTAGGAGGAAAATAACTCCTAAAACACCTAATAAGCCACTTACTATTTTAATGATATTTTGAAAATTCATTTTTCGAAATGTTAGTTAGTTTATTTTTTGTTAGCTACTAGAATGTCAATTAAAGTAATTGAAGCATCTTCCATATCATTCACTATACTATCAATTTTAGCGATAATATAATTATAAAAAACCTGAAGAATAATTGCTACTACTAAACCAAACACTGTTGTTAAAAGGGCTACTTTAATACCTCCAGCAACAAGTGATGGTTGCATATCTCCTGCAGCTTCAATTTTATCGAAAGCTTGAATCATTCCTATTACAGTTCCCATAAATCCAAGCATGGGAGCTAATGCTATAAATAAAGATATCCATGAAACATTTTTTTCTAGTTGACCCATTTGAACTCCTCCATAGGCAACAACAGCTTTTTCTGCACTTTCAACACCCTCATCAATACGATCTAATCCTTGGTAAAAAATTGATGCTACAGGTCCTTTTGTATTTCTACACAATTCTTTTGCGCCATCAACTCCTCCTGATGATAAAGCTTCCTCTACTCCAGCTGTTAGTTTTTTCGTATTAGTAGTTGCTAAGTTTAAATATATGATACGTTCTATTGCTATTGCTAATCCAAGGATTAGACAAATTAAAACAATTCCCATAAAACCCGGTCCTCCTTCGATAAAACGATTTTTCAACTCTTGTGTAAAAGATGGAGCCGCAACGGCTTCTGCTTCATCAATATCTTGAAAGGCAGTTACGCTATTTATATCATCTAAAGAGATTGTATTAGCTGTTAAATTGTTACTTAACATAAGAATACTCGCGGCAAAGAATGCAATGAATGATTTTTTCATTTTTAATATAATTTTGTTCTTGTTTAGTTATGAGCGTTAAAGATAAAAAAAAATAGATATGTTTTTAAATAATTTTTTCAACCCTATATTTTAAATAAACATAAATAAGTATTATTTGACATAATTAAACATATAGGGATATAAAGATATATCTTTGAACAAAATCAATTGTTTGACTTTTTGCATCTATTTTTATTAAAATCATCTTGTTTTTATTTTGTTAAATATCAATTGAGCATTATTTCAAACTATAAACCAGAGCACAAAAAAGGCTCTTCAATATGAAATTTAACGATCTTGGCCTAGAGCCATCGCTTTTAAAAGCGATACAAAAAAAAGGGTATACTAACCCATCTGTAATTCAAGAAAAATCCATTCCACTTATATTAAAAGGTAATGATGTTTTGGCATCTGCTCAGACTGGGACTGGAAAAACAGCTGGTTTTACTTTGCCTTTACTTCAGTTACTTTTAAAACAAAATAATAGAAAAAACAGAAAAATACTTGCACTAATACTTACCCCAACTCGAGAATTAGCCGCACAAATATTTGAAAATGTTAAAGAATATAGTACTTACATTGATATTCGTTCTACCGTAATTTTTGGAGGTGTTAATCAAAAGCCTCAAGTATCTATTCTACGAAAGGGAGTAGAAGTCTTGATTGCAACTCCTGGTCGGTTATTAGACTTACATAATCAAAAGTATCTTTCATTATCAGATGTTCAAATCTTGGTACTTGATGAGGCAGATAGAATGCTAGATATGGGATTCCAACGCGATATCAACAAAATAATGAGTTTACTTCCTAGACAAAGACAAAATTTACTATTTTCAGCAACTTTTTCAAAAGAAATTAAAGCTCTCGCAAAAGGAATTTTAAATCAACCTGTAATGGTTGAAGCAACTCCAGGAAATACTACTGTTGACGCCATACTTCAAAAAGTTTATAAAGTTGATAAGGCCCGAAAAACAAATCTAATAATCGATTTAATAAAAGAAGGTAACTGGTCACAAGTCTTGGTTTTTACAAGAACAAAGCATGGTGCAAATAAATTAACAAAAAAGTTGACACAGGCTAATATATCTGCAGCTGCAATTCATGGAAATAAGAGTCAAGGGGCAAGAACTAAAGCTCTAGCAGGGTTTAAAGAGTGCTCAGTAAAAGTTCTAGTTGCAACAGATATTGCAGCAAGAGGGCTTGATATTCCTTTACTTCCTCATGTTGTTAATTTCGAACTACCTAATGTCCCTGAAGACTATGTGCATCGAATTGGAAGAACTGGTAGGGCTGGAGCTAAAGGAGAAGCTATTTCTTTGGTCTGTGTAGATGAAAAAACTTATTTGAAAGATATCGAAAGATTAGTTGGAATGTCAATTCCTTCAGATATAAAATTAGGTTATGAACCTGATCCAAGCATTAAACCCGATCCCATTAAACAAAAAGGGGGTAATCGTAATAAATCAAGCCACAGTCGTTCAAAAAAATCAAGTAGATCTGGAGGTTCTAGAAATTATAATCGCTAATATCCAGAAGCTTGACCGTCTTTTCTAGATTCTGAAGCACCGGTATAAACCTTGTTTTTAGTATCAATTCCAATTGCTTGATATCCTCCATATATACCTACTGAAAATGAAATATTATGTCCTTTTTTTCTTAGTTCACGAATAGACTTATAATCAAAGCCGTTTTCCAGATTTAAAGTACCCCCATTAGTCATTTTTGATCCTGTAGGTTGAGAACTTCCTCGATGTCGCATCCTAGGTGCGTCGCCAGCTTCTTGAAGGTTCATCCCAAAATCAATCAAATTAACAACTATTTGAGCATGTCCTTGAGGTTGCACAGCACCTCCCATAAGACCAAAACTTATAAATGGTTTACCGTCTTTGGTAATAAATGCCGGGATAATTGTATGAAAAGGACGCTTACCTGGTTCAAACGCATTTGCGTGATTACGGTCTTGTACATTAAACATTTGACCACGATTTTGTAGAACAAAACCTAAACCATCAGGAACCATTCCTGATGCGAACTCAGAATATATACTTTGAATAAGTGAAACCATATTTCCATCTTTATCAGCGACAGTTAAATAGGTAGTGTTTCCTTTTTCAATTTCTAAATCTCCAGCTTTATAAATTTTTGCGGCTTTATCGCTATCAATTAGAGCTCGCCTTTTATCAGCATATTCTTTAGAAAGAAGTTCTTTTAAAGGAATTTTACTAAAACTTGGATCCGCATAAAACTTGGCACGGTCTTCATAAGCCAGCTTTTTAGATTCCGTTAGAACATGCAAATAATCTGCACTTCCAAACCCCATAGATGCTATATCATATCCTTCTAATATATTTAACATTTGTAAAGCGGCAGTACCTTGTCCATTTGGAGGCAATTCCCAAATATCAAATCCACGATAGTTAGAAGATACAGGCTGAATCCAATTAGATTTATGACTTGCAAGATCTTCGTAAGAAAGGAAACCATTATGTTTAGTCATAAACGCATCTATAGTTCGGGCAATCTCTCCTTTATAAAAAGCATCTCTTCCATTTTTAGCAATTTTATCATAAGTATTGGCTAAATCAATATTTTTAAATATTTCACCTTTTTTTGGAGGTTTTCCATTTATTAAGTATGTTTCTGCAAAACCAGGAATTTCAACCAGGTTTTTATAATTAGATTCCATTTCGTAAGCTATTACCTCGGAAACAGGAAAACCTTTTCTACTGTAATCTATAGCAGGTTTTAAAATCTCGTCCATTGGTAAGACACCAAACTTATTGTGCATTTCAAACCAGCCGTCAACACAACCGGGAACAGAAACTGGTAAGGGTCCATAAAACGGAACATATTTCATCTGTTTATCAATAAAGTAATCAATATTTAAAGATTTTGGAGACCTACCGCTCCCATTAAAACCATACAGTTTTTTTTCCTTATTACTCCAAACTATGGCAAAAATATCTCCTCCTATACCACAGCTTGCAGGCTCCACTAATCCAAGAACTGCATTTGCTGCAATGGCTGCATCCATTGCACTACCTCCTTTCTTAAGAATATCTAAAGCTACCTGGGTAGCTAAAGGCTGGCTAGTTGCGGCCATTCCATTTTGAGCAAGAACTTCTGATCGAGTTGTAAAAATTTCTCCTGTAAGTCGATCTTGACTCCAAGAATGTGAAGTGAGGCTAAAAAGTAAAATGAAT
Source organism: Candidatus Marivariicella sp. (assembly GCF_983056325.1). Lineage (NCBI taxonomy): Bacteria > Pseudomonadati > Bacteroidota > Flavobacteriia > Flavobacteriales > Flavobacteriaceae > Candidatus Marivariicella > Candidatus Marivariicella sp. Next base: position 21,528 of record NZ_CEZOWA010000024.1, read on the forward strand.
ATTAATAATGTTCTCATTATAATTGATTTTAAATTTATTAATTAAATTACTGAATTTTTTAATGCCAAAAAATACCTAATAACAAAAAACCCCATATTTTAATAAGGGTTAACAAGGTTCTTAGCACACACTTCTAAATTGACTTATAACAAAGTTGTGAGTATATCTTTAGTCTACAACTAAATTATCCACAATGTTGGTCTAAGACTTAACGAAAAAAAAAATAAAAGAACACTAAAAAAAGTACTATAAAATACCCCCCTCATATAAACCTTTAATTAGCACCCCACTAATTGCTAATATTTTATATCCTAAAATTCTTAGATTGGGAAATATCGTGAACCTTAGTTTAAAGTTATATTCATTTAAACCTTTCAAAGTATGCTTTATTCTAATCCTAGGATAGATAATTGTTCTTCTCTAGGTTTCAACATAAAATCGTCAAATTCAGTATAAAAACTATCTAAAGACATTCCAAAATATTCCTCAAATGCATAAATATATCCCTCGCCAATATGTTCCCTTTCTAATTCTGCTATGTTCCTGTAATACTCAATCATTGAATTATTTAAATCAGTAAAGCCCTTACTAATTAAGTATATATGTGCTAGTCCACCTCCTGAATATGCATATGCGAATTCTCTTGATGTGCCCGTTGGATTTTCAGAAGATTCTACTTTCTGAATCGAATATCTAGTCTCGTAATCCCTCAAAGAAACTATATCCCCTCTCGATGCAGCGTCAGAAATAACACTTCTGGCTTCATCCAAATAATTTATCCAATTTTCATTATAGTTTACCCATCCTTTTAAAGATGAGTACCAAACGCCTGCAAACTCAGCTCCCCCCTCTTCAAGCCATACGGGTCCAACTAAATTTACTCCCTCGTTGTCATCAACATTTCTAAATTGTGTCATGTTGATACCAAAATTCTCAGTTTCTTCGAAATAAAACTTATGAGAATTTTGGTGGATGTGAAAAAATTCATGGTAAGCAACCCTATAACCTGCACCATTTTGTTCTTCATCACTCCAGAAAATTTCAGAAAGTCTAAATTCTCCACCATTATGTAATACATATTGTGTAACCGTTGCAGCAGCCATTTGTTGAAGATCAAAACAGCTTGAATCGTCTGTAAAGGGTGAGTAGTCTGAGCAAATAGTTTCTACATCTGAATTTTGAGTATGGAATATCCAAGCATTTACTGGGACAATTTGACCCAGTTTTTCTTTCGCGTCAGACAAAACAGCATTGACCAAATCTACTCCAAAAGTAGTAACCCCGTTATAGGCATTAACACAGGAATTTTGGTCTGTCCCATCCGATTGCCATCCGTATGTGTAATAAGAATAATCACCATTGACATAATCTGCATCAGGCTTACTTGAGTAAGAAACTTCTTTACAATTTGTACCTAAATAAGTTGAACTCACTAATGGTTGTGCTTCAAAAACAGCATTGTAACTTTTAGATTGAGTAACATCTATATCAATCGGATTTTCCACCCCAACATAATCTCCAGTCCAACCAGTAAAT
>NZ_CEZOWA010000025.1:0-17028 GCF_983056325.1 Candidatus Marivariicella sp.
GAACTTACTTTTACCAACTATACTTGAGTGAGGGAGTTATAGAAAAAGGATATATATTTGTAAAAAATAATTAATTAAGTGAATACAAAGCATAATGTTTTAAAATTATTTTTATTTCTATGTTGTCCTTTTATATGGTCTCAACAAGAAGCTTCTTTTTCACAATATATGTTCAATCATCAGGCGATAAATCCTGCATATGTTGGAGCTCAAGATTTTACTCAAATCACTGTAGTTAATAGATCACAATGGAATGGAGTCACTGGTGCTCCAGAAACTCAAGCAATAACTTTGGGTCACCAATTTAAAGATAAAAACTTTGGTTTTGGTATTTCAAGTGTTATTGATAAAATTGGTCCCTCGCAAAACACAAGTGTAGCTCTTGACTTTGCTTATCAACTTAAACTAAATGATAAAAATTTAAAATTAGGGTTAGGATTAAAATTTAGTGGAAGATCCTACCAATTAGATAACTCGATGATCTCTCCATTTGATTCTTCAGATTTGGTTTTCTCATCACCAATGAATAATAAGTTTTCACCCAATATAGGTGCTGGATTATATTTACACAATCAGAAATTTTATTTAGGAATAGCAATGCCAAATTTCCTTGAAGACTCAGAGGTTTCTTCCTATAAAAGAAATTTTTATATGTTTTCAGGTGGGTTAGTTGGTATAAATAAAACAATTAAATTAAAACCAAGTCTACTTGTTCAAAAAACGGAGTTGTTACCTTTGACTTATGACGGAAGTGTTTTAATTGTAGTAAATGATAAGTTTTGGATTGGTCCGCAGCTTAGATCCACCGTTAGTTCTGGAATTCCAGGAGAAAAAAGTGCAGGTTTTTACGGCGCTATTGCCGGTATCCATATTGGAAAAAACCTAACTCTTGGATACTCTTACCAAGGTAGTACATTAAACAAGAATATCGGAATCATCAATAATTCTCATGAATTACTTCTTCGCTTTCAATTAGCTCCAAAAATTCAAGGAATATTAAGATCACCTAGACTATTTTAGTTATGAAAAACGTTTTAAAGATTGTCTTATTATTAAACTGTTACCTAATTACTGCCCAAACCCCATCTTCAGATTGGGCTGATTATTATTACATGAATAATAAGTTTAGTAAGGCGATCGAATTATATGAAAAATCGATTGACAGCCTTAGTATTGATCAGGAACGTAATTTAGCATTTGCCTATATGAAGCTGAATAGTAAATCTAAAGCTTCATCAATATACTTATCTATAACCGACAATAATTTAGCTGGTGTGGTTGATTATTTGACCTTTGCACAACTTCTTCCGATTGACTCAAAATTATCTAAAGAGTATAGAGAAAAAGCAAAAAGACTTCAGGCACATGATGAAGATATTTTTGAAAACGATAGTCTGGTTTACAAATCTAGATTTTATAATTCTTCTTACACACAACTAAATTCTTTTCCAAATAACACGTCAAATGATGAATTTGGCGCAGTAGTCGCTCCCAATCTTTACAATCCCAATGAGCATTACAATGATAAAAATCAAATTGAATTTTTTTATATAAATTCTAATAAAATGCCAAACGAGTCTTTGGAGCTCAAAAGAATAAAATCTGAATCACCAGTATACAATATTTCTAAAGCTTTACTGGACACATTAACAGGTAAGATAGTTAGAGACGAATTACTTCCTGCGCAAGTAAATACAGATCTCCAAGAAGGACCCGTTATTTATTCTAATGAATTAAAAAAAATATTTCTAACACGAAGTATTAAAAATATGGATTCTAATAAAAAATATCAATTGAATATATATCAAATTGATTATCCTTTATCAGAAAACAAAAATCTACCAGAACCTTTATTTGAGTTAAAAGATAATTACTCAAATATGCACCCCACATATAGTCCTCAAAACAAATTTCTTTATTTCTCAAGTGATAGACCAGGAGGGTACGGAGGTATGGATCTATATAGGGTTAAAATGGGAGATGATGGCGAGGTGGGTGAGCCAGAAAACATGGGTGTTGATGTAAATACGGAGTCAGATGAAGTATTTCCTTTTGCGTATAGTGAGGATGTTTTGTTTTATTCATCCAATCAAGAATTAGGTCTGGGAAAACTGGATCCCTATATGGCGACTCGTCTAATAGAAAATAGATGGTCAGTTGAACCTCTTGGGGTTCCTTTTAGTTCAGAGGAGGACGATTTTGGATTTTACCTTGATCCAAAAACTAAACTTGGCTTTATTAGCTCCAATAGAAAGGGTGGAAAAGGAAAAGATGATAATTACTATTTTGTTTCAAAACCAACTATTAAAGGGGTAGAGGATAGGTATATATTTGGATCCGATACATTGGTTGAGTCATTTGATGGAGTTTTAAAAAATGATCAATTTTTAATGCTTGCGGAGGATCCGTTAAATAGCCTAGTCGAGAAACAAGTTTTTTTATATCAAACCCCTAATTCAGGTTCCGTAAAAATAAGATCTAACGGGAGTTTCTGGTACATACCAAAAGGTCCAGAGGTCAAGAAAGATACTTTTAGTTATTATTTAGAAAGCTCGTATTCTAAGACAAAGCCAATAAATGTTTATTTAGAAAAAGAAAAAATAATTAATGAGAAAATCGAGTATATATTTAGACCAATATACTTTGAATTTGATTCTGCAGATGTTTGGGTAAATTATGTAGATAGAATCGATGAAGTAATTTCTGCACTCAATTTGTATCCGAGTATGGAAGTTAAAATTAAAGCATTTACAGATAGAAGAGGGAAGGACGAATACAATATAAAATTATCTCAGAGAAGATCTAAATCAATTGTTTCATACATAAGATCCAGGATTGAAAACCCAGATAGAATTAGTGGGGAAGGTTATGGAGAGTCTTTAGTTAAAATTAAAGACATGAGTATTAAGGTTTCCAAACAACAACATCAAGAAGAGAGAAGAGTTGAGTTTGAAATCAAGAATTTTCAATAAAATATATTATTGAATATTTTTGCTAAACCAAGTCATATTTGTTGGTAAGCCCATCCGTATCAAAATAGTGTTTAGTATTTAAGTTGAAATACTTAGCCAAGTAGTGATTGAACTTTCATAGCTAATCCCATATCTCCTGATATTTTCACCTTTCCACTCATCACAGCCATCATTGGATTTATTTCCCCATCTCGCATTTGTTTTAAAATGTCACTAGATACAGAAATGGTACAATCAGCATCTTTATCTTCGGGTGTTATAGTATTTTTATCACCAGTTCCGTCTATATAAATTGTATTATCATCCACTACGAACTTTAAAGTTCCATTGATTGAATCTACTTTTTCAACTCGCTCTTTGAGTTGATCGAAAACTAAATTTTTATCCATTCTAATTATTATTAAAGTATTAATTAAAGTTAAATATTAAATCGCAATTAAATTAATTTTTTCAAATGTAAATATTAATTAGCTTAGCGCTACTAAAATATTTTCATATATGAGTTATCGAATTAAAAAAGTAGTAGTTCTGGGATCAGGAGTCATGGGTTCTGGTATTGCTTGTCACTTAGCTAACGTGGGGATGGAGGTCCTAATGCTTGATATTGTACCTTCTGATCAATCAGATTCAAAAGATCAAAAAACCCGAAATAGTATTGCAGATTCTGCACTTCTTAAGGCTATTAAATCAAAACCTTCCCCGGTATATGAAAAAAAGAATGCCGATAAAATATCTACAGGAAACTTCACAGATAACTTTAAAGATATTTCTGATGCAGATTGGATAATAGAGGTTGTTGTTGAAAACTTAGAAATAAAAAAACAAATTTTTGAAAAAGTTGAACTGAATAGAAAACCTGGAAGTTTGGTAACTTCAAACACATCGAGTATTCCTATTACTTTATTGGCAGAAGGAAGATCTGAGGAGTTTAAAAAACATTTTTGTGGAACACATTTTTTCAATCCTCCAAGATATTTGAGACTTTTAGAGGTGATTCCAACTAAACAAACTCTTCCGGGTGTTATTGATTTTTTTATGAGCTTTGGTGATATAACTTTGGGTAAGCAAACTGTTTTATGCAGAGATACTACCGCTTTTATAGCTAATAGAATTGGGGTGATGTCTGGAACGTCTTTGATTCATTTAACCATAGACTATAAAATGACTATTGAAGAAGTCGATGCAATAACAGGAACACTCATCGGAAGACCTAACAGTGCCACATTTAAATTACAAGATTTGGTTGGTTTAGACACTTCAGAGAAAGTTAGCTCTTTTGTTGCAAGCGCTGTTAAAAATGATGAGTTCTTCGAAGATTTAAAAACTAGAGAGGTTCCCGCCTTTATGAATCATTTATTAGACAATAAATTTTATGGTAATAAATCTGGAAAAGGATTTTATCAAAAAACAAAAGAAAAAGATTCTAATGGAAGGTCAATAGTTAACGTATTAAATCTTGAAACTTTAGAATATGAAAAAACATTAAGACCAAAATTAAAAATAGTTAAAGAAGCAAAATCAATTCAAAACTTAGGAAAAAGATTGTCTTTTTTAATCTCAGGAAGTGATCGTGAAAATTTATTTTTGAAAGACTACTTCACAGCAATATTTAAATACTCAGCTCAGAGGTCTCCAGAAATAGCATCTGCATATTATCAGATTGATGATGCAATGAGAACAGGATATTTTTGGGACTTTGGACCCTTTGAACTGTGGGATTCAATTGGTTTTAATACAGGAATAGAGCTAATTGAAAAATCAGGATCAACTTTACCTGAATGGATTAAGACCATGCAAGATGAAAAAGCGACATCCTTTTATAAGTTTGAGTCTGGTAAAAAGAAATATTTTGATCTAGATTCTAAATCCTATCTACCCGTTCCAAGCTCTGACAACTATATAATATTAGATTCATATAGAGAAAATAAACCCTTAATAAAAAACAGTGAGTGTACAGTTCATGACATAGGGGATGGAGTTATGTGTTTAGAGTTTACGAGTAAGAGTAATTCTATAGGTGAAGGTATTGGACATGGTATTGATCAGGCAATAAGAATGGCTGAGGAAGAAGGATGGAAGGGGATTGTCATTGGAAATAATGCAAAACAGTTTTCTGTTGGAGCGAATCTTATGAATGTTGGTATGTTGGCTATGCAGAAACAATATGATAATCTTGAAGTTATTATAGGAGGTTTTCAAGATCTTAATATGCGTATTAGAACATCAAAAATACCAGTAGTTGTTGCAACTCAAGGATATGTTTTTGGTGGAGGATGTGAAATCGCAATGCATTGTGATGCTGGTGTCTATGCTGCTGAATCCTATATTGGTTTACCTGAAGTTGGAGTTGGACTTTTACCTGCAGGAGGTGGCGTCAAAGAGATGGCTCTTAGAGCGTCAGATAAGTTTTTTGAAGGTGATGTTAAAATACCGACTTTAATCAACCACTTTAAAACAATAGCTACTGCAACAATTTCTACATCTGCCTCTGAGGCTTATAGTCTTGGCTTCTTGAAAGAAGATCGAGATAACATATGTCTTAACACTCAAAGAAATATTGGTGAGGCTAAGAAAAAAGTATTACAAATGGCGTTTAATTATGTACCCCCTTCTGTAAGAACAGATATTGAAGTTTTAGGAAGGACAGGTTTAAGTGTATTATATTCTGCAATCAATGAATTTTATTTGGGAGGCTACATGTCTGAATATGATGTTGAGATTGCACGTAAAATTGCATTTGTTATTTCCGGTGGTGACCTGACAAGTCCTCAAAAAGTTAGTGAAACATATCTTCTTGATTTAGAAAAGGAGGGTATGATGTCTTTACTTGGTAATCAAAAAACTTTAGATAGAATACAGTATTTATTAATGAACAATAAACCTCTAAGAAATTAAAAACACTTAAAAATGGAAGCATATATTGTAAAAGGTTATAGATCTGCAGTTGGTAAAGCTCATAAAGGTGGATTTAAAAATTATCGATCAGATGATCTGGCAGTTGATGTAATAAAACACCTATTATCTAACACCAAAAATTTAGATCCAAAATTAGTAGATGATGTAATTGTAGGTTGTGCTAACCCTGAAGGAGAGCAAGGCTTACAAATTGGAAGATTGATTGCCGCAAGAGCTCTAGGTAAAGAAGTTCCAGGGATTACTATAAACAGATATTGTGCCTCAGGTCTGGAGTCTATATCTATGGCAGTTGGAAAAATAAAAGCTGGATTTGGACATATTTACATTGCTGGAGGTACAGAAAGTATGAGTATGATTCCGATGACAGGATATAAACTTGCTCCGAGTTTTAAAGCCAATCTAGAAAATATTAATTACCATGTTTCCATGGGAGTTACCGCTGAAGCAGTTGCTGACAAGTATGGTATAACTCGTGAAATGTCCGACCAGTTTGCCGTAAATTCACATTCCAAGGCAGCAGCAGCTATTGATTCAAAAAAGTTTGATGATGAAATTGTTCCAGTTACTATTGAAGAAGTTTTTGTTGAAGGAGGAAAAAGAATAACAAAAACTCATACAGTATCTCAAGATGAGGGAGTTCGACGTGACACTTCTTTAGAGGGACTGGCTAGATTAAGACCTGCATTTCGTCAAAAAGGCGTTGTAACTGCTGGAAATGCATCCCAAACTTCCGATGGATCTGCTTTCACATTAATAGTGAGTGAAAAAATGGTTAAAGAGTTAAATCTTCAACCAATTGCAAGACTAGTAAGCTGTGCTGTTGGTGGTGTTGACCCACTTTATATGGGTATTGGTCCATGTGTTGCTATCCCAAAGGCCTTAAGTCAAGCAGGATTAAAAATCAATGATATTCAACAAACAGAGCTCAATGAGGCTTTTGCAACTCAAGCTTTAGCTGTTATTCAAGAGACAGGTTTAGATCCTAATAATGTGAATGTGAATGGTGGAGCTATTGCAATGGGTCATCCATTAGGCTGTACGGGGGCAAAGTTGAGTATTCAATTACTTAATGAAATGAAAAGAAGAGATCAAAAATACGGTATGGTAACAGCATGTGTTGGTGGAGGACAAGGAATAGCTGGTATTTATGAGCGTTTGTAATATCAAACCTTTTTAACCACATAAGTAACTATTCCCCATATAATGAGTTGGTTTTCACTGGTTACTTTTAAGGGTTTATATTTTGAGTTTTCAGGCATCAAATAGATACAGTCTTCTTCAACCTTTAGTCTTTTTACTGTAAACTCGCCATCTATATAACAAACCGCTATCTTACCACTTTCAGGCTCTTGACTTCTGTCAATAACTAGTAAATCTCCATCATCTAAACCTGCTCCTTGCATAGACTGTCCGTCAACTCTTGCAAAAAATGTAGCAGACTCATTTTTAACTACTTCCTGATCAATACTTATTTTCAATTCTTTAAAATCTTCAGCAGGTGATGGAAATCCAGCAGAGATCCCTTCAATAGCCAAAGGAGAAAATTTTTTATTTTTATTGTCAGGCTTAAAAAAAATTAGTTTTTTATTGATCATCTTACTTTTATAATATCTTCTAAAACGGTTGTAAACCTAGGTGATAGATTTTTTTGCTTCATTTTCCATACACGATTGAGATCTTGATTTGCTAGCTTTATTCGATTAGATCCATGTCTGTAGTTTATTACATCTATTGCTTTCATAAGACTATCATGTTTAACTATATTAGGTTGAAAAATATTCAATTGATGATTTTCTTTTGGTTTTAAACCCAAAACCAATACACCTGCTTTTTTATAAGATATTCCAGGTTTGAAAATTTTTCGTAGCCCATAGATAGCCTGTTTACTTATAGTTATACTTGAATTACTAGCGTTGTCAAGGTTTACTACACAGCTATTATTGTATTGTTCTCTATTTTTGAATGGATCACTTCTTATAAAAACAAGTAAGCTAGTGCAGTAGCTGTTTTGTATGCGTAACTTTTCAGCACAACTTGTTGCAAAAGTAGAAATACGCTCTTCTATATCACACAAATCAGTTAAGATAGACTCGAAGCTTCTTGTAGTGGCAATGGATTTCTTTTTAGATTTGATTTCTTCTAATTTGATAAAAGATAATCCTGATAAATCTTTCTTAAGCTTAAGCCCTAAAACATTCATATTTTTTTTAACCCATTGGTCAGGAAGATTGACAAATTCAAGTGCATTTTTAACACCTATAGATCGAAGACGTTTTGCGTACCTACGACCAATACCCCAAACATCCTCAATTTCAGTCCATTTAAGGGCTTTATTTATTTTGTGTTGACTATCTAGACTATACACTCCAAGAGTTTTATTATTAAATCTTTTAGCGATTTTATTGGCAACTTTAGCTAAAGATTTAGTAGGAGCCAGTCCTATTGAGACTGGGATACCAGTCCATTGATAGATTTGCTTTTTTATTCTATAACTTTCTTTTGTTAAATCCGAATTTTTAAAACTTGTAAGCTTTACAAAAGCTTCATCAATACTATATATTTCAATATTTGGACTGTAGTTTTCTAGAATACTCATCACTCTTCTACTCATATCTCCGTAAAGAGCGTAATTGGATGAAAAAACTTTTATATTATGTCTTTTAAATTGATTTTTATATTTAAAAGCTGCTGCTCCCATCGGTATATCTAGAGCCTTTGCTTCATTACTACGCGCGATAACACAACCGTCATTATTTGATAAAACTACAACAGGTTTTTTATTAAACTGTGGTTGAAAAACTCTTTCGCAAGAGACATAAAAGTTATTACAATCAATTAGTGCAAACATGTGACAAAAGTCAAAAAATATTTCATTATAAAACCTTTTTTAAGACTCTTTTTTAATTTTAATTATTCACATGTTTAAATGATTTAATTTATTGTTAAATCAAGGTTAGTGGTTGTCTATAAATGTGTAATTTTACATGTATGAGGATTCTTAGAATTTAATTAATGGACAATTATTCATTCCTAAACGCTGCACATACCACTTATTTTGCAGAACAGTATGACAGATATTTAAAATCTCCTGACACCATGGAGCCTAGTTGGAGAGCTTTTTTTCAGGGCTTTGATTTTGGTTTAGAGAGTAGTACAGATAGCGTAGCTGATTATAGCGAAGTACCGGAGTCCTTAAGGAAAGAATTTCAGGTCATAAAGTTAATTGATGGCTATCGAATCAGAGGCCATTTATTTACTAAAACAAATCCTGTTAGAGATAGAAGAAAGTATTTACCAACACTTGATATAGAGAATTTTGGTTTATCGGAATTAGATTTAAATACAGTTTTTAACGCCGGATCTGTAATTGGAATTGGTCCAGGATCTCTTAATGTTATTATAAAGCATTTGAAGGAAGTGTATTGTGATGCTATAGGAATTGAATATATGTATATACGAGATCCAAAAAAATTAAATTGGATTCAAGAAAGATTAAATATAAATGACAATCATCCTACTTTTTCCTCAGATCAAAAAAAACATATTTTAAAAAAATTAAATCAAGCTGTAAGTTTTGAAAATTTTCTTCATACCAAATATGTAGGTCAGAAAAGATTTTCTTTAGAAGGAGGAGAGTCTTTAATTCCTGCTCTTGATGCTGTAGTTGAAGCTGCAGCTGAAAAAGGTGTTGAAGAATTTGTTATGGGAATGGCTCATCGAGGAAGGTTAAATACTTTAACAAATATCTTTGGAAAGTCAAGTAAAGACATATTTAGTGAGTTCGATGGAAAGGATTATGAAGAGGTTATTTTCGATGGAGATGTTAAATACCATTTAGGTTGGTCATCTAATAGGACGACTGACACAGGAAAAAAAATTAATATGAGTATTGCTCCCAATCCATCACATCTTGAAACTGTTGGAGCGATAGTAGAAGGAATTACACGCTCAAAACTAGAGCATAAATTCAATGGAAACACAAATAAAGTTCTTCCCATAATAGTTCACGGTGATGCTGCTATTGCAGGGCAGGGTCTACCCTACGAAATAACTCAAATGGCACTTCTCAAAGGATATGGTACCGGAGGAACTGTTCACATTGTAGTAAATAATCAAATAGGTTTTACCACAAATTATCTTGATGCTAGATCCAGTACGTATTGTACAGATGTTGGTAAAGTTACCTTGTCTCCTGTTTTACATGTTAATTCTGACGATGCTGAAGCAGTTGTTCATGCCGTTCTTTTTGCTTTGGATTATAGAATGCAATTTGGTAGGGATGTTTTTATAGATTTACTTGGATATCGAAGATATGGACATAACGAAGGGGACGAACCCAGGTTTACTCAGCCCAATCTCTATAAAAAAATCGCCAGTCATCCAAATGCCAGAGATATATACGCTACCGAACTTATTTCAAAAGGAATAGTTGATGAAAATCATGTTACTGTTCTTGAAAAAGAGTACAAAGAACTGTTAGAAAAAAATCTTGAAGACTCAAGAAAACTAACAAAAACTGTAATCACACAGTTTATGGAGGATGAGTGGAAAAATATTGCTCCATATACCGAAAGGGTTGATGAGATTGGAATGAAGAAAAAGGTTATAACCAAAGTTTCCTCCGAAGAATTGGCAAAAGTTGCTGAAGCGATTACAACATTACCTCAAAATAAAAAGTTTTTAAGAAAGGCGGAAAGATTAATAGCAGATAGAAAAAAAATGTTTTTCGAATCAGAAACATTAGACTGGGCAATGGGAGAGCTTCTTGCTTATGGAACTCTTCTTAATGAAGGTCATGATGTTAGATTATCAGGACAAGACGTTGAAAGAGGTACATTCTCTCACCGCCACGCTATTCTTGTAACTGAAGAATCCGAAGAAGAAATAGTGTTATTAAATAACATAAATAAAAATCAGGGAAAGTTTAAAGTTTATAACTCTTTATTATCTGAATACGCTGTTCTTGGATTTGATTATGGTTACGCAATGGCAAGTCCAAATGCTCTAACGATTTGGGAGGCACAATTTGGAGACTTTTCTAATGGAGCACAAATAATTATTGATCAATACATAACTTCTGCAGAAGATAAATGGAAACTTCAAAACGGTCTAGTAATGCTTTTACCTCATGGCTATGAAGGGCAGGGGGCTGAACACTCTTCTGCTAGAATAGAAAGATATCTTCAGATGTGTGCAAAAGATAATATGTTTGTCGTTAATTGTTCTACTCCAGCAAACATGTTCCATGTTTTAAGGCGCCAACTAAAAGCAAAATATAGAAAACCCTTGATTGTTTTTACACCAAAGAGCTTACTGAGACATCCAAAAGCAGTTTCTAATATTAAAGATTTCTCAGATGGAGATTTTAAAGCTGTTATAGATGATTCTGAAGTAGAGGAATCAAGTATTAAGACAGTAGTGTTTTGTTCCGGAAAATTTTATTATGATCTTTATAAGGCAAGAGAAATCAAGAATAGATCTAATGATTTAGCCCTTGTTAGATTAGAACAATTATTTCCATTACCTGAAAAAGAAATAAAAGAAGTAATTTCAAGATATAAAAATGCTAATGATATTGTTTGGGCTCAAGAAGAACCAAGAAACATGGGAGCTTGGAGTTACTTGTTGTTAAATTTTCCAGAAGCTCAACAAATGCGTGCTGCAAGTCGAAGAATGTATGGAACTCCCGCAGCAGGAAGTTCTACACGTTTTAAAAAACGTCATGATGAGGTTATAGAATATGTTTTTGATCCCTCAAAAAATAATCAAAAACGAAAAAATAAATAAATCAAAAGTTTAAAAAATGATTTTAGAAATGAAAGTGCCTTCTCCTGGAGAATCAATAACAGAGGTTGAAATTGCTCAATGGCTTGTTGAAGACGGAGATTTTGTTGAAAAAGACCAAGCTATTGCTGAAGTGGATTCTGATAAAGCAACCTTGGAGCTTCCTGCTGAAGTTAGTGGGGTAATAACTCTGAAAGCAGAGGAAGGAGATGCTGTTGCTGTAGGTGAAGTTGTTTGTATAATCGATACAGATGGTAAGCCAGCCACTGGAAATAAGTCTAAAAATGAAGTAAATAAAGAAACTGAAAAGTCTCCAGAGGTTTTAAAAACAGAAAATACTACATATGCTTCAGGGAGTCCTTCTCCTGCTGCTAAAAAAATTATTGCTGAAAAAAATATTGATATAACTTCATTAAAAGGTACAGGAAGAGATGGAAGAATAACCAAGACTGACGCAATAAAAGCCAAAGTTTCAATGGGGTCTTTACCTGAAAATGGAAAACGTGAACAAACAACCAAAAAAATGTCTATGCTGCGAAGAAAAGTCGCAGAAAGATTAGTTTCAGCTAAAAATGAAACAGCTATGTTGACTACTTTCAATGAAGTAGACATGTCTGAAATATTTACTATTAGAAAGAAATACAAAGAGTCTTTTAAATCAAAACATGAAGTAGGTTTAGGCTTCATGAGCTTTTTCACTAAAGCAGTTGTAAGAGCACTAAAAATGTATCCTGATGTTAATTCAATGATAGAAGGAGATCAGCAAATTACTTATGATTATTGTGATATTTCAGTTGCAGTTTCAGGACCAAAAGGTTTAATGGTTCCGGTAGTTAGAAATGCAGAATCTCTTTCATTTAGAAGTATTGAATCTGAAATAAAACGATTGGCAATAGCGGCTAGAGATGGAAAAATAACTGTTGATGATATGACAGGTGGCACATTTACTATTTCAAATGGTGGTGTCTTTGGTTCTATGTTATCTACCCCAATTATCAATCCTCCACAATCTGGAATATTAGGCATGCATAATATAATAGAAAGACCGGTGGCAATAGATGGTAAGGTGGTTATTCGTCCGATGATGTATTTAGCTTTATCCTATGATCATAGAATAATTGATGGAAGAGAATCTGTAGGTTTTTTAGTTGCTATTAAGGAATCTCTTGAGGATCCTTTGAACACTTTAATGGATGGAAATTTAAAAAAGTCTTTGGAACTTTAAAAAGAAAGAGTCATCGTTTTGTAGCTTATTAATGCGTTTTTTTTAATTAAAAAATCAGCCCCCAATATTCCATCTACACTTATACTATCGCTCTCATTAAGAGCTTTGTTTATCGACCCCATATCAATCAATAGAAAGTTCAATTTTACAATATTGATACCTAGGTAACTTATTTGGGCTTTTTTAGATTTTAAAACATCAAACTTTCCATTTCCAGCGCCTGATGCACTGTACGACTTTTTATATTTTTCTAGTTTAAACCTTTCATCACTTGCAACATCAACACAAGAATTTGAGGCTCCACTATCAATTAAAAAGCTCCCTTCAACACCGTTAATTAGTATTTTACATGTAATGTGGTTCGTCTTTAGAAGAAAAAACTTAATTAAAGTCTTGTGATTTTTAATAAAGGGTATTGACATTTTGAATATTTAAATGCTAAAATAGTATTTTTATGATGTGAAATTAATAGATACCCATACCCATTTATATATTGAAGATTTTGATCAAGATCGAGACGATCAAATTGAGCTGTCAATTAAAAATGGAGTTCACAAGTTTTTTTTACCTGCAATAGATAAGTCCTACACTGAACGAATGTTGAGTTTAAAAGCTAAATATCCAAAAAATATTTTCCTAATGTCAGGTCTTCACCCCACTCATGTCGAAGAAGATTATAAAAATGAATTAAAGCATGTAGAACAAAATCTGAAAAATGGAAGTTTTTGTGCTGTTGGTGAAATAGGAATAGATCTTTACTGGGATAAAACTAATTTAACGAAGCAACAAGAAGCATTCCATCAACAAATTATTTGGGCCAAAGAATATGATCTTCCTATAGTTATTCATTGTAGAGATGCGTTTAATGAGGTGTTTGATGTTTTAGAAAATCATAAAAGTGATAAGCTTAGAGGTATTTTTCACTGTTTTACAGGAAATTTGGATCAAGCTCAAAGAGCAATAGATTTTAATATGAAGTTAGGAATAGGAGGGGTGATTACTTTTAAAAATGGTAAAATTGATAAGTTTATAAATGAGATTCCTATTGAATCAATAGTACTCGAAACAGACTCTCCATATTTAGCTCCTGTCCCTTATAGAGGGAAAAGAAATGAAAGTAATTATTTACCTATAATAGCAAAAAAAGTAGCAGATTGTTATAACCTTCCAATAGAAATGATTGCAAAAAAAACTTCAGAATCAGCCAAGCTAATTTTTAACTTTTAGCCTATTGAGGACAAGTTCCCCAAACAGGTTTATTAATATTTGTAAGCGCAGAATTAACGCTAAAATTAGTAGGTTCTGAGGTGATATTAGTAACACACCAGTTTGATAGGTCTTGATTGAAAAGAGTAGCTCCTGTAAACATAGATTCCATGGAAGCAACATTTACTGTATTCCAATTACCAATGTCTTGATTAAATTGATATGCCTGATCGAACATAAACTGCATAGAGTTTACAAGAGAAGTATTCCAATTACCAATATTTTGATTAAAAGATTCTGCATTATCAAACATATTACTCATATTGGTTACTTTTGATGTGTCCCAACTTCCTATATCTTGATTAAAAGCTTTTGCCTCATAAAACATTACATTCATATTAGTAACGCTAGAGGTATTCCAGTTTCCTATATCTTGATTGAACGAAGTTGCTCTATAAAACATACCACCCATATTATTAACATTTGAAGTATCCCATAAACTTATATCTGAATTGAAAGAAGTATTTTCAAAAAAAAGATCTTCCATAGTGGTAACTGCCGCAGTATTCCAAGAGCTTATATCTTGATCAAATGAGGTAGCTCCATTAAACATATTGTTCATATAGATTACATTTGAAGTATTCCAATTTCCTATATCTTGATCAAAAGAGGGTGCATTCCAAAACACACCACTCATATCCGTAACACTTGATGTATCCCAGTTTCTAATGTCTTGATTAAATAAATCTGCTTTAAAAAACATTTGATGCATATTAGTAACATTGGAAGTATCCCAGTCTCCAATATCTTGATTGAAAGAGATGGCTCCTTCGAACATTTGTCTCATGGCTGTAACATTTGAAGTATCCCAATTCCCTATATCTTGATTAAAAGCAGATGCTTCATGGAACATTCCATTCATAATAAGTACACTAGAAGTATCCCAATTCCCTATATCTTGATTAAATGGTGTTCTCTGGAACATGAAACTCATATCAGTTACGCTTGAAGTATCCCATTCTAAAACTTGATTAAATGAAGTTGCCCCAGCAAACATGAAGTCCATATCACTAACATTTGAAGTATCCCATGCACTTATATTTCCGTTGAATGATGGGGCTTCTTGAAACATGAAGTCCATATTAGTCACACTTGAAACATCCCAATTTCCTATATCTTGATTAAATATTATTGCTTTAGCGAACATACTTTTCATATCAGTAACATTGGAAGTATCCCAGCTACCAATATCATCATTAAATTTTATTGCCTCAAGAAACATGCTTTCCATATTGGTAACATTTGATACGTTCCAATTTCCTATATTAAAATTATCTCCTAAAACACTTCCATTTTCAACATTTCCAGTCCCTGCAAACATTCCGGACATAGATGTAACATTTGAAACATCCCAAGAAGATAAATCTGCATCAAAATTTTTGGCTCCATTAAACATATTGTCCATGTAGATTACATTTGAAACATTCCAGTTGCTTATATCATAATTAAAAATTGGTGCTCCAGAAAACATATATCTCATTGAGGTCACATTAGAAGTATTCCAAGATGATAAATTACCATTGAAAGCAATTGCTCCGTTAAACATTCCATCCATATTAGTAACCTTTGAGGTGTCCCAATTTTTAAGCCCCTCTTGGTTGCTACCATTATTAAAGTTTGCTGCATCGTAGAACATTTGATCCATGTCAGTTACATTAGAAGTATCCCAACTACTGATATCTTGATTGAAGTTTGTGTTACCGGAAAACATATTATTTAATTCAGTAACCTTCGATATACAAAAACATGTGAAATCAGCTTCAGAGTTATTAGCTAACAAATCTTGTAAGTTTCCAACTACGGTATAAGCTTTTCCATTTATCGATCCTATATCTCCAACGTCTGCATTTTCACATTTTACAGTAATTCCATTATCTGCAAGATAAATATCTGGGTTTACACCAGCACAAATAATTGATAAGTTAACTCCCTGACCAATACTCCATGAATTAGGGGTGTTGTCTAATTGGTTTTGATTCACTTTAACACACTCCAAACTGGTGTTATTATTAACCCCAAAGTTTTCAAGATTAATTAGATCTGATACATCAAGAGACGTTAGTGGATTTGTTGAAACATTAAGCTCGGTAATATTTACATTACTACTCAAATCAATTGAGGTTAGGGAATTGTTTTCAATATGTAGGTTTTCTAAATCAGCACTATTAGAAATATCTAAACTGCTAAGTACTCCTGGAGCCTGGGGATCAGCAAACTGAGATGCACAATTAAGTATTTTAAGATTTGTACTAGTAGATAAATCTAAAGAGGTTAATTTATTATTATTAATACGTAACTCTTCAAGATTTACATTATTTGATAAGTCTATTACATCAAGTTGGTTTCCGGTTAATCCCAAAATTGTTAATAAAGAGTTATTTGATAAATCTATAGAAGTTAGAGTTCCCACTCCATCCATGGTTAGGCTAGTTAAAAGAGGATTATTAGATAAATCAATTGTCGAAATATTGCAGCGATCAAGAAATAATGCTTCCAATAATGGATTGTTAGTAACATCCAGAGATTCAAATCCATTTCCAACAGCAGAAAGATATTTTAAATCAGGGCTATTTGAAACATCAATTGTGTTAACCTGACTATTATCTGCATCAAGTCGTAAAAGATTTATATTATTAGAAAGATTAAGGGTTTCAATACTATTTTCAGTAACATTTAAAATTTCAAGAGAAATAAAGCCTTCTATTCCAGTCAAATCAAATATTTTAGGTGTTCTATTTTGCATTTGAAGGCTAGTTACACTTTCAATATCAGCTGTATTTATATAATCATCCAAAATATCATCATACCCTAAATCAATAAGCGCCTGTTCAAAACTATCATCTGGAACATATGTTCTTAACCCAT
>NZ_CEZOWA010000025.1:17128-20745 GCF_983056325.1 Candidatus Marivariicella sp.
AAATCAATAAGCGCCTGTTCAAAACTATCATCTGGAACATATGTTCTTAACCCATCGCAACCCAATGAGAAAGAAACCCCTTCTTCAACTACCCAAGTGGGAGTAAAATCATAACTATCTGTTAAATCAACTAAGCCCCAACCATAACAAGTTTCTTGGTTAGGGTCTTGAGAATCATTAGGAATTCCAAGATCTAAACAGCTAGGTGGAATATTATTGATTTGTGTCTCACTTAAAGTAACACAATCAAAGTCATTATTAAGTGCTCTTAGTAATGTAAGGTTATCAATTGATGATAAGTTCAAGGAGTTTATATTGTTTTCATACAAGGATAAAATTCTAATCTGAGAGTTATTAGATAAATCAATCGAATTTAAATTGTTTCCAGGTAATAAAACTATTTCAGTATTTGTATTATTCGATAAATCTATATCATCAAGAAAATTATATCCCAAATCAATAATTTTAATTGAAGGGTTGTTTGAGAGATCGATAGATTTACCTGCGGATTTAAAAATGCCTTGGGCTCTTAAAACTTCTAATTCAGTTTGGTTAGACAAATCAAGACTTTCTAATTGCATATTCCATATTCTCATATTGTTTAATTTAGGAGAATTTGAAAGATCAAGATCAGTTACCAAATTATCATGACAATTTAAATACCAAAGATTTGGAGAATTTTCTATTTCAAGTATTGATAAATTAGGATTGTTATAAACATAAAGTTGTAACAAATTAGAATTATTATTCAGGTACAATTCTGAAAGTTGATTGTTAGCTAGGTCAACATAACTAAGGCTTGTGCTATTAGACAAATCTATAACTCCCTGAATCTGGTTACCTATATGGGCTGAGATATTTTCTATCAGGATAAAGTCTTGAATTCCTGTTAAATCACTTATATTTTTATCAGTAAGATCTAAAGATATAATTTGTTTAATATTAGTTGTCAATACTTCACCGTCGAGTATATCATCATATCCTAAATCTATAAGTGCTTGTTCAAAATTATTATCAGGAATACTTGTTGTTTGTAAAATCACATCACATTCATCAGAATATTGTGTATTATCGTTTTTAACCCAATCTGTGGGTATGTTTATTTGTTGATCTGAACTTACATTGATACAATTAAGATCAATATTATTCTGAGTATTAAGATTTATTAGCAGTGGGTTATTGGAAACATCTAAAGAGATAAGTTTGTTGTTTAAAAGGTTTAAATCCTCCAGTTTTGTATTGTTTGACAAATCAATTTCAGTCAAATTATTATTTGCCATCGCTAGAATCTTAAGTTCTAAATTGTTGGAAACATCCAACATTTGAGCATTACAAGTACAAACAAGTTCTTCTAGATTCGGATTATTTAAAACATCAATAATTCCATTGAATGTTCCAAGATCGTTTAAATCTAGGATCTTTAAGTTAGGATTATTAGAAACATCAATAGAGACTAATTTGTTTCTATAAAACCATGCTTGCTCCAAAAGCGGATTGTTTGATAAGTCTATAGAGCTAATTTGCATTGTTGAGCACTCTGAACATTCGTTTCTAAGACTGAGTATTTTAAGTTTGGAATTATTTGAAACGTCTATATTAGTCAAATAATTTCCAGAAAGATCCAATTCATCTAACTCAGGGTTGTTAGAAATATTTATTGATGATAAAGTGTTATTCCAAGCAAGTAATCTTTGTAATGATGAATTGTTTTCTAAATTAATTGACTCAATTTGATTATCATGAATAATAAGATTTAATAAATTTACATTATTTGAAAGATCAATTTCAGTTAAGTGATTAGAGTGAATAGAAATGTTTTCTAAGTAAATATTGTTAGAAAAATCAACTTCATTAATCTCATTATTATCAAAAAATATTTCTTTAAGATTTATGAAATCATCAATTCCAGTCAAATCATAAATTGTACCCTGCCCCGTTGAATTATCTGCACGAAACGATTCAATAGAGGATATATTTGAATTATTAACATAATCATCTAATAAATCATCAAAACCTAAATCAATTAACCTTTGTTCAAAATTATCATCAGGAATATAAGTTCTATCTGAAACATCCCCTGTATCGCCTACTTCCGTTTCATAGTTTTCATCAACAATAGTTTCTACTTCTCCTTCAAACTCGCCTGTAACATTTATGTTGAAATTAAAATTACTCCATGAAGCTTCTGATGATACATCTTCATTAGAGACTAGTTCTACGTTAGTCATATTTCCGTAAGTACCTAAATCAATTTCCGAGTTGGAAGTAACGTTAAATGTTCCATTTATACGACCTGAATTAGAATTTACTGAATAGGAGTAATCTTTTCTAAAAATAATACTGTGTATATCCCAGGATGGAACCTTACTTTGAGTTTTCTTTCTAACCTTCCACTTTCCGACAACTCTATTAAAAAGTTCAAAATCAAAATTAGCTTGAATTGTTTTGGATTCCGTTAGAGTGAGTTCTAAAGGGTTTTCTTCTCCTGTATGATCCATCCCCCATGCAATAAAATCGAATCCTGCACCAGGTTGTGGAGTAAGTCGAACAGTATCTCCATAATCATAAGTACTGTTTTTCCCAGAACTAGCAACTTGAAGAAGTTCTTCCGTTACTTGCCCGTCTCCTTCTATAATAATATCAAGATTTAAAATAGTTTTCTCAAATACTCCAACAATAGATTTGGCAGAATTTACATTTATTTCAATAGGGTTTTCAGTAGAAGTTAAATCACCATCCCACCTACTAAACCTATATCCGTAGGCAGGAGTTGCAGTTAGTTTTACGATGCTTCCTGAATTGTATCTAGGATCAGTACTTCTCCCCAAAGAGACTACTTCTTCTTGAATAGAACCCTTACCAAAAGCAGAAAGTATTAGATTATACTTTGCTTTTTGAAAGGAAGCATTGATCATTAAATCAGAATTTAATTTGACTTCAAGAGGATTTTGAATAGATCCATTTGACCAATTAATAAATCGGTATTGATCATCTGGAGTTGCTTTGATAGAAACAATTTTTCCTGGTGCATATTCTTCCCCCACAGAAACGTATTTTCCCTCTGCATCATATTTACCACCGGCTATACTTACAGTACCTCCCGTGTTAGCAATGACAGATAAAAAAAAACTTTGGGGTTCCTCTTTTTTACATGAAAAAACTAGTATAAATAAGACAATTAGAAGCTTTTTCAGTTTTAAATTTTAAATAAAAATAATAAAATTATTATTTATTGTCACAAATAAAAAATTATAAAAAAAAAATTATCTAAATAAGTTTAATTTTTTATGTTATTTAGCGAACGATTAAGAGGGGTGGCCGAGTGGTCGAAGGCGCACGCTTGGAAAGCGTGTATGTGCCAAAAGCGCATCGAGGGTTCGAATCCCTTCCCCTCTGCTAAGTTGTTTTTGGTATATAAAAAAATTGAGTTAAAGTAATTAGAGATTAATTACAACAGAATATGCAATTGTACAAAAGGTTTAGGTGACAAGGCTGTATAACAAAAGAGTATATCCTAGTCAATAATGTTTCAAATACTTTATCTTCAACTAAAATCCATCACTATGAAAAAGCTACTTCTTATTTTACTATTTGTTCCATTAACCTATTGTTCTTCA
>NZ_CEZOWA010000026.1:0-12676 GCF_983056325.1 Candidatus Marivariicella sp.
GATACCAATTCTGTTATTTCCATAATTCAATATTTAAAACAGTAATTTACAAAATTATAACACATAAAATCATATAACATTTGAACACAGAGTGTTCAAAAACTAACTCCAATAGTTGAATAAAAGTCTTTCAAGTTGTTTAAGAGTTATATCTTCTTTTTTAGATTTCTCAATCATCTGTTTCCAATAAAACTCGAGATGTTTGGGAAGGTTATTTTTTAAATTGTTTCCTTCATTTTCATTAAATTTTTTTCTTATTCTATCATCAAAAATTGGTAAACTTTGATCTTCTAATTTATTATATAACCAATATCTTACATGTTTAGTAGAAAAAGAAATATTAAAATTATTAATACCACCTTTTATACCCTCTTTTTTACAATAAGATTTATGAGATTCAAATGTCCATTTTGAAAATGTTTGTACCCAATCACCATCTTTTTCAAAACTAAGACATCTTTGAACTAATTTCCTATAGGTTTCAATATCAAAGTTTTCATGAAATCTTCCACCTGTAGACGGTTGTTCCAATTTTGGTTTATTGTAAATAAGTCTACCACCCTTTCCTCCCCAAACTTGTATTGTATGAAAAATATTAATTAGTTCTTCATCTGATATATCTTCAATTTTAGAGAAAGAACTTATTTTATTGAATAAATATTTCTCTACTTCATCGAGTGTGGTAAATTTTTCAACTGGATCTTTCAAACCATATTTAGTCAAAAGATTTATCATAAATTTTACGGACACAGAATCCTCTATTTTATCGATAACTAAAGGAGGATATACAGTTTGTTGATAATTTATATCATTTGGAAAATTTAAAGTTTGATTCATTCCCGTTCTTCTTTCTCTTATTTTGGATTTTGTATTTTTTTTATGTTTGACTTCCTTACCTGAATCGTCAATTTTATTGACAGTCATATACATTTTCTTACCATCAATTAAAACCTTTTCACTATTTACTATTTTATTAGTAAAGAATCTTCTTATTTCACTTTTAGACTTTAACACCTTTACTGGTTTGTCCATAATTCAATATTTAAAACAGTAATTTACAAAATTATAACACAAGTAAAATCGTATAACACAGAGTAACATAAAAACCAACACTATTATAACACACCGTGTTATAAGGCAGGAGGTTAAAAAACTGGTCTACAAGTAGTTAAAGGATTGGTTCGAGTCCCGTCCAGACCGCAAAATCATCCTCCAATTTGGGGGATTTTTTGTTTATTAACCCCTGCAATACTTTACATTGTAATTAATCACATTTGAGACCTCCACAATTAGGGGTGAGGATTAAATTGAGGACTAAACTTAGTAGTTTATTTGTTTTTAGTGTATGTTTTGGTGATTGTTTTATCCCCATAAATCCAATTTTTCTAACAAATTTAATCCTCACTTAGACACAAATTAGTGTATATATTTATATCGTATTATTTTCGGTCCCATATGGGACTGGTTTTTAAAATCTACTTTTTGTTAAAATTTACTTTCGAACTCATCCAACTATTTCTTAAAAGCAGATATATATATTTTGTATACGAATTACATACCTTAGTATAAATATATGTGTAATTGTAATAAGATAATTGTAGATTCAATTAGATTTAAAATTAATTTCATTGATTAAAAAAATACTTTTTTTTCTCCTATTTCTAAACTATTTATCTCTTTATTCTTCAGAGGTAGACACGCTAATTGTTCAAAGTGAATCAATGAATAAATCAATTTCCAATTTAGTAATAGTGCCCGAAGATTATTCTTTGAATACAAATTCGTTGCCAGTCATTTATTTGCTTCACGGTTATGATAACGATCAAAATACATGGTTAAATAAATTTCCAAAATTAAAAGAATATGCAGATAATTATAATGTAATTATAGTATGTCCAGACGGTGAATTCTCAAGTTGGTACTTTGACAGTCCAATAGATGAGAATTTTAAATATGAAACCTATATTTCAAGTGAGTTAGTAGATTCAGTTGATAAAAACTACAATACGATCAAAAACAGAAATGCAAGAGCAATAACAGGTCACAGCATGGGTGGTCACGGTGCATTATATTTATCATTTAAACATCAAGATATTTGGGGAGCAGCTGGAAGTATGTCTGGTGGTGTAGATTTAGTTCCATTTCCATCAAGTTGGGATATTTCAAAACGACTAGGAATATATTCAGACTATCCAGAGAACTGGAATAATAATTCAGTAATAAATATGGTTAACCTATTAAAAACAGGTAATCTAAAACTAATATTAGATTGTGGGGTTGATGATTTCTTTTATGACGCCAACCTTAGGCTTCATAATAGCTTAAAAGAAAAAAAAATACCTCATGATTACATTGAGCGATCTGGAAGTCACGATTGGGATTATTGGAAAAATTCTTTGGGATATCAAATCTTATTTTTCAATAAATTTTTTGAAGAAATAAACTCCAATTATTAATTGGTCATATAAATTCAATGATATAATGTTATGAAAAAAAATCTTTTTGTTTTAATATGTTTAATTTCTCTTTCTTGCCAATCAGAAAAGGATGAAATTATTGAAAATAATAATAATAATAACACTTCAGTTTTGCTAAATGACATTGATGGAGACGGAATAACCAACGACATAGATAAAGATAATAATACACGCCAAGGAGTCCCTGTTGACGAGAATGGTGTCATGCAAAATCCAATCTATTTAGATGAAAATGGGGTTACTATCAAAGCATTTGAATGGTCAGCAATTGGAGACGAAGGAATTTTTGATGATATAATATTCACAATTGTTGATGAACAAACTTTATTAAATATGATCTCAAACGAGGAAGATATTACCAAGGTTTGTACAAGTAAAATAACCATAATGACTCAATTTTTTGTAGGAAAAAAAACATTCAATCAAGACATTAGTTCTTGGGACACTTCTAATGTTAATGGTATGAATTTTATGTTTGAAAGTGCAGAAGCTTTTAATCAAAATATTGGCTTTTGGAATACTTCTAATGTTCAAGACATGAATTATATGTTTAGATATGCTACATCATTCGATCAAAATATCAGATTTTGGGACACATCAAATGTTTCAATAATGAGATACATGTTCAATGGAGCAGTTTCTTTTAATCAAGATTTAAGTTCATGGGATGTTCTAAAAGTAAACGATTGTCAGTCTATTTTTCTTAACACCACTGCCTGGACTCTTCCTAAACCATATTTTACAAATTGTACCCCTTAAATTAAGATTAATGATTTATAATTTGTAATTTATTATTTATGTTTAGTAATATTGTTTAAGGAACTTTGTAAATCAATTAATAGGTGTAAAAAAATAATATATATTCTAAAAAATGTCAAAGAAATCTTTTTACGCATTCATTATAATTCTGAATTTATCAATACAAGCTCAGGCACAAATTGATTTATTTAATGGTCAAAACCTTGATGGTTGGAAAATCAACGGTACTGAAAAATGGTATGTTGAAAACAGTGAGTTAATTTGTGAAAGTGGTCCAGATGAAGAATACGGTTATCTCTCAACCATAGAGCATTACAATAATTTTGAATTAGAACTCGAATTCAAACAAGAAGCAGACGGTAATAGTGGTGTATTTTTTCGGTCGACTGTAGAAGGAACTATAGTCAATGGATGGCAAGTAGAAGTTGCTCCTCCAGATCTTCACACGGGAGGAATTTATGAATCTTATGGAAGGGGATGGTTAATTAAACCAGATCCTGCTAAAGATCAGTATTTGAAAATGGGCTCATGGAATACAATGAAAATAATTGCCTTTGGCAACAAGGTGACTTCCTACTTAAACGGTCATGAAATGGTGGAGATCATGGATGAGAAAATTGGAAAAGGAAAAGGGGGTATAGCTCTTCAAATTCACTCTGGTGGTGGTATAAAAGTTAAATGGAGAAATTTAAAATTAAAAGAATTATAGAATGAAGCAGTTTTTATTTTTATGCACAGTTTTTTTCATGATATCGGGGTGTAAAGAAAACAAAACCAAAAAGCAGAATACTTCCTCAGAATGGATATCACTTTTTGACGGAAGTTCTCTTGATGGGTGGAGAGCTTATAACGGAGAAAATCTACCTCAAAGTTGGTCTATTGTCGATAGTGTGATGACTTTTAATAGTGAAATGGTTTCTGAAGAAGAATATGATTATAAAAAAAGTAAGGATATTATTTATGGAGCTCAAGAGTTTGAAAATTTTGAATTGTATGTAGAATGGAAAATTCCTCCCGGTGGTAATAGTGGAATTTTTTATCATATCGTCGAAGGCTACGATGGAATTCCAGAAGTAGCTCCAGAGTATCAATTGATTGATGATGATCATTATACTGACTTTCATGATATAACAGAATACAATAAAAGTATAGGCATAAACGAAAACCCTCAAGACATACACCCTTTACAAGCTACAGGAGCGGATTATGCAATGTATGTGGCCGATGCTTCAAAAAAAAATCTGAATCCTGCTGGAGAATGGAATAGTAGTAGAATTATTTTTACTCCTAATCGAGTTGAACACTGGCTTAATGGTCAATTGCTATTAAGTTTTATCCCTTGGTCTGAAGATTGGAATTCGAAAAAGAATAACGGTAAATGGAAAATTGCTTCTGACTATGGTATTCACAAAAAAGGATTCATAGGGTTTCAAGATCATTCTGGTTCCTTATGGTTTAAAAACATCAAAATAAAACAGCTATAAAATGAAGAAAAGAGATTTTATTAAAACAGCATCACTTGCACTTGGAGCTACTGTACTCCCTCTATCTTCCTGGTCATGTGAAAATCCAAAATCTATGTTACGAACTGCACACATTGGCGTTGCCAATATGGGGCTTGAAGATTTAAAAGCGATTGCATCTCACACAAATGTTATTGTAACAGCACTTTGTGATGTTGATAGTAACGCGCTAAAGGCAGCCAATGAAATGTTTCCAAAAGCACAAATTTTTAAAGATTATCGCAAAATGTTCGATAAAATTTCAGATCAAATTGACGCTGTGATTGTATCCACTCCCGATCACACACATGCCCCAGCTTCCTTACTTGCTATGGAGAAAAACAAATCTGTTTATTGTCAGAAACCGTTAAGTCATTTTGTTTCTGAGTCCAGAGAAATGCGTAAAGTTGCCAGTGATAAAAATCTTGTAACCCAGATGGGAATTCAAGTTCATTCTTTTTACGATTATAAATTAGCTACTTATTTAATTCAAGGAGGTATAATTGGAAAGGTCAGTAAAGTAATTGCTTGGTCAAATAAGAATTGGGGATACGATGGTCCAATACCGGAGGATTCTGATCCTGTTCCTGAAAATCTTGATTGGAATCTTTGGCTGGGGACATCCAAAAAAAGGTCCTATAAAGACAAATACTATCATCCTAGTAATTGGAGAAAATTAATGGATTATGGTTGCGCCACTCTCGGTGATATGGGAGTCCATATTTTTGACACTCCTTATAATGCTCTTGAACTCGATGTTCCAAATACAATTACAAATGAGTGCCGACCCTTTACTGGTTTTGGGTATCCTGAACGTAATATTGTTCGTTACACCTTTGATGGAACTGCACATACAACGGATAGTTTTGAATGGTTGTGGTATGATGGTATTGACGGACCCAATATTACTCCTGAATTAGTTCTTCCTAACGGAGAAATGCTTCCTGATCAAGGTGCAATGTTTATTGGTGAAAATGGTAAACGTTTACTTTTACCCCACTTTATGGAACTTCCAAGACTTATAGAAAAGGAAACATATAAAACATATGATATCGCAGCTTATGATAAAGAAAACACTCTGGGAGAGCCGATTCGTGATTATAGTAGCGAATCACCTAAGCATTACCATGAATTTGTTGATTCATGCCTAGGTAAATCTATTTGTTCAGCGCCATTTGAATATGCTTCTAGATTAACTGAAACCATCCTTTTAGGAGTTATTGCAGGGCGTTTTCCAAACAAGACACTCAATTATAATAAAAAAACATCCGCATTTATAGAAGAAGAAGCTAATATATTTCTAAAAGAAAATTATCGCACCTTTTAGATTACGGACCACATTGAAATATATTTAATTAAATCTATGAGAAAGTTATTTTTGTTATTATTAACCGTTCCATTAATCTCTTTTGGACAAAATGATTTTCAAGTGTCAAAAGACATTAATTACTTTGGAAAGGATTTTTTCACTCTTGAAGGTACACTAATCTCAGACTCTCTCAAGGAGAATCGATACGACAGATTACCCTTTTCGTATAAAGATATTGTGAGAAAACCCGTTTGGGACTTGTCAAAATCATCAGCAGGAATGTCTATTCGTTTTCTTTCTAACTCAAAGAGTATCAGTGTTAAATGGAAAATTTTAAATGATTTTAAGATGAATCATATGCCTGAAACAGGTATAAAAGGCGTTGATTTATATTTCAAGAACAAAGGCAATTGGCGATATATTAACACCGGTCGCCCAAATGGAATCGAAAACGAGTCCACCTTGATAGAAAATATGACTGAAGAAATGCGTGAGTTTAAAATGTTTTTACCTCTTTATGATGGCGTTGTAAATATTGAAGTTGGTATTGATTCGAGTAGTGTAATAAAAAAACCATTAAAAAATAATCAAAAATCAATAATTTTTTATGGTACCAGTATAACTCAAGGAGGTTGTGCATCTCGTCCTGGAATGGCCCACACCAATATTATATCTAGAAAATTAGATCTTGATTGTATAAATTTTGGATTTAGTGGAAATGGAAGAATGGAACAGCCAATAGCAAAATTAATATCAGAATCAAAACCTCTATTCTATGTTATAGAATGTATGGCAAATATGATTAATAAGGAAAACGTAACCAATAAAACGATACCTTTAGTAAACACCATAAGACAAAATAATCCTGATACTCCAATTATTTTAGTTGAAAACTTCATCCCCACTTCATCAATTTTGAATAAAAAAGAAGATAACGAAATAAAAGAAATGAATTTAGCTTTAAAAACTGAATATGAAAAAATGATTTCAGATGGTTATAAACATGTTTTTTATTTAGAAACTTTAGATGCACTAGGAAATGATAACGAAGGAACGGTAGATGGTGTACATTTTACAGATTTAGGATATTTAAGATATGCAAATTTTTTAATAGACAAGTTTGTTGGATTTGGACTCATAGATAAAAGTATTTTATAAATTAGATTATAATTTTAAAAGAGTTTTTTCAAAACATGAATGATATTTTTTCGTAATCTTAAGTCGAGGTTTTAACCATATGTCTTTCAAAATATTATTTTTGTAGACTAATTAATGATATTGGTATAAATACGATTTATTAAAGTTATTAGATTTGTAAGTTTAATTATGACAAAAATAAAATTAATTATATCTGTAATATTTTTTATCAATTGTTCAAATGTTGTAAATGCGCAAAATTTTGATAAAGAAATGAAAACACAAATTGATTTAGCTATAAGAAATCTGGATTGGGCAGGGTTAAATACATATCATGAAGCAAACCAAAAACTAAGTCTTAAAGATTCAATTTCTCCAGATGTAATTTTCATGGGAGATTCTATAACCCAAGGTTGGTCAGATAACTCACCTCTTTTTTTTTCAAATAATAATTATCTTAATCGAGGTATTGGTGGTCAAACAACTAGTCAAATGTTACTTCGATTCCGAAGAGATGTTATCAAATTAAAGCCTAAAGTTGTAATTATTTTAGCTGGAATAAATGATATTGCTGAAAACACAAAGTATTATGACATAAACACTATTGCAGAAAACACTTTCTCGATGGTAGAACTAGCTATCGCAAATAGTATCATCCCTATAATTTGTTCCACCTTACCTGCTGACAGGTTTGAATGGAGACCTGAAATACTTCCCTTAGAATCCGTAAAAAAACTTAATGCTTTGTTTTACGATTATGCTGAAAAGGAGAATATTACTTTTTTAGATTATTTTTCGTTTATGAAAAACGAAAACGGAGGTATGAAAGATGAATTAACAACTGATGGTGTTCACGTGACTAAAGAAGGTTATGATTTAATGTCTAAACTTGCAAAAAAAACAATAAATGAAACACTAATGAAACTCCAATAGGTTATTTAAGTATTAATTATTTTATTTTTTTTGTAATCATTTAAAGCATATTTTTTCTTAAATTTTACAATCAATACCTTAAAATGAAAAGTAGTCTATTGTCTTTTTTTGTAATCAAAGTTTCTGTTTTATTATTTCTACTTCTTTCATGCAACGATATTTCAACAAAATATGATCTTCCTGAAAATCACGGTATATCCTCAGAGAGAATTTCAAAATTAGGAGTATACTTTGAAAATAAAATAAAAGAAAATAAAATACCAGGCGCTGTAGTTTTAATTCGAAAAAATAATAATATTATTTTTCAAAAAGAATTCGGGTACAGTAACTATCACAAAAAAATAAAATTTAAAAAGGATGATATTTTCAGAATTGCATCCATGACAAAATTAATTTCTAATCTAGCTGTCCTTGATTTAATTGAAAAGGGATTAATCTCATTGGATGATCCTATTGAAAAGTATATTCCGAAGTTTAAAAATCCAACTATTTTAGAAACATTCAATCCATTAGACTCAAGTTACACATCAAAAAAAGCATTAAATAAAATCACAATAAAACATCTTCTTACACATACTTCTGGTTTGACATATGGAACTTCAAGTGTGAGTTATAATGATAATAGTAGTGACCTTGCAGCTATATACACCAAAGCAGGAATTGTGGAGTTGTATTCTTCAAAGGATATTAAAATGGAAGAAAACATTGACAAACTAGCAATTTTACCTTTAAGTCATGAGTCGGGAACAAAATATAGTTATGGAATGTCTACTGATGTTTTGGGTCATTTAATTGAAATCATTTCAGGTCAAACTCTGGATATATATTTATCAAATCGATTTTTTACTCCATTAGGAATGAAGGATACATACTTTTATTTACCTGATTCCAAAGCTGATCGTCTAGTACCTGTTCAAACCAATGACAATAAGATATGGAGTTTTTACGAAACAGATGACTATGATGTTGATTATCCCATAAAGGGTGCAAAACGTTATTTCTCGGCCGGGGCAGGTTTGTCCAGTACAGCTTTGGACTATTCTATTTTTTTACAAATGATACTAAATAACGGTACCTATAATGGAATATCAGTACTTAGCCCTAAAATTATAGATGATATAAAAATTGATCAACTTCCTAAAAACACTATGGTATATCAAAAACCATTAGCCCACGGACTTGCAACAGGATTAATTACTGAAGATTTAATTGATAGAGGAGAATTTGGAGTACCTGGGACAATTCATTGGGAGGGACATTTTTCTACTTTATTTTGGGCTGATCCATCAAATGATTTAATTGTTATAATTTTAGAGCAACTTTTAAATAATGATTTTAATAGTTTTCGAAATGATTTTAAAAAAATCATTTACGATTCATTCATTTACTAAAAATTTGTACTTTAAAAAAATGATCACAATAATTAAGAAGTTTAAACTGTATTTTTTTATCAATAGATCCTTTATATCCATTTTTTTTATTTTTTTTATTTTTAAAACTTATGCTCAGGAGGGGTTAAAGTTTGTTTCTAATAATAAGGATAAAATTGAAAGAACAAGCTACAAAGTATTTGAAAAACCTAAGAATTTTAAAGATAAATTATCAATAAAGTTTGATCTTTCATTTCATAGTAAATTGTATATAGGAAATATTTTTACTATCAATGGTTTTGCAGATGGTTCTTCCTATTCTTTGTATTATAAATATACTTACGACGATGACAACCTTTCTTATATTCAAATTAACAGAATAGGAGAAGAAAAATTATATGAGTTTTTATTATCAGATGATCTAATTTCAAGAGAAAAATGGGTGACCATTGAACTTTCTTTTAATTTTAAAACTGATTCACTCCAACTACTTTTTAACGGAAAAAAAAACAGTCTATCAGAGCAGTTTGCTAAAGACTCAAATTCTTTAGGAATAACTTTTGGAAGACAAGAAAATTATTTTGATGTCCCTGCGTTTAAAATAAGAAATCTTCAAATTAGCGATACTCAAGATGAATATATTTTCCCCTTAAACCAACAAGATGGAACAGATGTTTATGACGCCAACTTTGTTGAAAAAGGAATCGTTACAAATCCAGATTGGCTTATAAATGATTTTTACCATTGGAAAAAAATTAATCAAATTGAATTAGAGGAGAATTATAATGTTGTTTTTAATTCAAGTAGTTCTAGTTTTCTGTTGTTAGGATCGAAAGAGTTGATAGAATATGATGTTTTTGATATGACTACTAATTCCAAACCGTATAAAAACACGTACAACCTTTCCCAATCGAGCACCGGAAAAGCTTTCCTGGATTTAGAAAACAATAAGTTGTATAACTATCAAATTCAAAGGAATGATATTGTAAGTAATAATCTATTAAAAATGAAATTGGGTATTAAAGACGACCCGATTATTGATGAAAAATCCAAAAATATAAAATCAAAACAGCTTTATTCATTAGGAGTTTTAGATTTAGATACCTTTATGTGGTCAGGTATAGAATCAAGTAGTTTATTTTCCTTCCAGAGGTTTCATCATAATACTTTTTTTCAGCCTAATTATAAAAGATTTACTTTTTTTGGTGGTTACGGTAATTTTAGTTACTTCAATGATATATCACAATATGATATTGAAAAAAAGAGTTTTAATACCCTTGATTTTTCTGGAGATTTTATTCCTCCTAGATTCCTTTCAGGAATGTTGTCTTTAGATTCTAATACACTATTAATTTATGGAGGAGTTGGCAATCTAAAAGGAGAGGAGCATATTGGTAGAAAGTATTTTTCAGATTTATATCAATTAAACCTGGAAAGTCTTAAGATTTCTAAAAAGTGGTCTAATAAATCAAATATATTTAGCTCTGCCTCTTCAGAAAATATGATTCTTTCTGATGATAGAAAAAGTTTTTTCACCGTTTCTTACTCAGAAAATTTTGACAAGGATTATTTAAAGCTAAAAAAATTAAATATTGAAAATGGAACTGAAATTTTTGTTGGGGATAGTATATTGATGGCGACAAATAAAGTTGCCAATAAAGTAGATATTTTTAAGAGTAAAATTAACGGTAAAATTCTTTTATACACCAAAGAGTTCCAAGATAATAGATTTAAAAAAAATATAATTACTTTTTATAGTATTGAAAATGAACCAATACTTTTTTCTGATCTAAATAAAGGTGCATATCCTTTTATTAAATTTAGGGGGCTGTATCTTGGAATATTTATATTATTAATTGTTGTGTTTTTTATTATTAGACAGTTTTTTCTAAATTTAAAAAAAGAATCCACTAATAAAAATGAATTTATTTTTGTTCGTTCAAATCGTCAAAATGTCAAGCTTTTTTACCGTGATATATGGGCCGTAGAAGCTCTCAAGGATTATATAAAAATTATATGTAGCGATAAGACATATGTTGTTCATAATAATATTTCGAAGTTTAGTAATAGTCTCCCAAAATCAATATTCATTAGAGTTCACCGATCATTTATAATTAATCTTAATAAAATTTCTTCTGTAGAGGGAGATATTGTTTATCTAGAAAAGAAATATTACAAAATTGGTGGAAAATACATGGGAGAAATTAAGAAGCATCTAGATATTAATTGAATAAAAATTACATTTTTAAATTTTAATCAGAATAAATTTAGTAGACAAAATTACAGTATTCGTATATTTTATTCATTTACACTAAATTTTAGAATTAAGTTTAGTCTATAAAATAAATCAAAACAAATCAATCATATGAATAATTTAAAGAAATCAGTTTGTTTTACTTTGTTGACTATTCTTTTTGCGAGCACAACTTTCGCTCAGTCAACTAGTGGAACAATTTCTGATATGGACGGATTGCCCTTACCAGGTGCTACCGTCGTTAACTTGAATACTTCGAATGGAGTTACATCCGACTTCGATGGTAAATTTACAATTGAAACTTCAGTAGATGATGTATTACAGTTTACTTATGTAGGTTATAAGCCTGCTGAGGTAACTGTTTCCCAAAGTAATGATGATATTAACATAAGGTTAGTACAGGGAAACGAATTAGAAGAAGTTGTTGTTTCTTCTTTCGGATTTGAGAAAAAAACAAAGTCACTAGGTTACTCAGTTACCCAAGTGGAAGGAGATGAGTTGAGTAGAGTGAAATCTACAAATCCTTTACAAGCTCTAAGGGGAAAAGTTGCAGGTGTAAACATCAGTAACAATGCTTCTGGAATAAAAGGCTCTACAAGAGTTGTAATTCGAGGGAGTAGTTCTTTCAATGGTTCTAATCAACCTCTCTATATAATCGATGGTATCTCTATTCAAAACGAACAGCTAGGAACTGCAGGTGAATGGGGTGGAGTTGATGCTGGAGATGGTTTATCTGCAATCAACCCGGATGATATAAAGTCAATTAGTGTATTAAAAGGAGGTGCAGCTGCTGCTCTTTACGGATCAAGAGCTTCAAATGGGGTAATTTTAGTTACTACTAAAAATGGAAGTGAAGCATCAAAAGGATTAGGTGTTGAGATATCTAACCAAACCATTTTCACTGGAATTAATGATAATTTTAATCCACAAAATTC
>NZ_CEZOWA010000027.1:0-11600 GCF_983056325.1 Candidatus Marivariicella sp.
GTAATTTCTAAACTAGCTAAATTGGATAAAATTGAGTTTTCTCAAGAAAAACAAACAAATAAGGGAGGTGTCTTTATTGTTGGTACTGACGAGTTTTTCATTCCTATTGAAATAAAGATTGATCTGAAAAAAGAATCTGCTAAAATAAAGGATGAACTAACTCACTTAGAAGAGTTTTTAATTTCATTAAATAAAAAATTATCAAATTCTAATTTTATTCAAAATGCCCCAATTAACGTAATAGAACTTGAAAGAAAAAAAGTTGAAGACTCAAAGGAAAAAATTAAAAATATTAAAAAAAGACTGCAAAGTTTCAAATAATGTCGATATCCCATTTTCATCAAATAACTTACAATGTCTTTAATTTTCTTTTAATAGGCACCTATTTAATAGAAGATATAATAGTTTTTGCCCCTTTTGCAATTTGATTTAAAACTACCTCTATAGGAGTATCAATAGGGAGAAATAAATCTACTCTAGATCCAAACTTTATAAATCCAGCATCGTCTCCCTGTTTTACTTCACTACCGACCTTGGCATAATTTACTATTCGCCTAGCTAATGCACCAGCAACTTGTCTGTATAGAACTTCTCCAAATTCAGTATTTTTGATTACAATAGTAGTTCTTTCATTTTCTTCGGAAGATTTGGGATGCCATGCAAATAGATATTTTCCAGGATGATATTTGCTATAAGTAACTTTTCCACTTAGCGGATATCTCGTTATATGAACATTTAATGGAGACATAAAAATGGAAACTTGCATTCGATTGTCCTTAAAATACTCTTTCTCACAAACAGACTCAATTACCACTACTTTTCCATCAACAGGAGAAAGTATTTTTTTTATATCTCTAGTAATAACTCTTTTAGGATTTCTGAAAAACTGTAAAATTAGTATTAATAATAATCCTGAAAATAGTTGAATTAAAGTTTTAAGTGACTGATTAATTATATTATATTCTGTAAAAATTGTAAGTGAAACAGCTAATATAAAAAAAAATGTTATTGTTAAATATCCTTCTTTGTGAAACATTAAATCTGATTTAAAACATAAAAACTCCAAGGAGCAATAAAAATAATACTATCCATTCTGTCATAAAATCCTCCATGTCCGGGTAATATATTCCCTGAATCTTTAACTCCTTTATCACGCTTAATTCTTGACTGAACTAAGTCACCCAAGGTTGCTAAAATAGGAATTATAAAAGAAAAAACAACAACTTGAATATAATTTACCCCTACCTCTAATTTATAAAATATAATAGCTATTAGACTGGTAAAAACTAGCCCACCCCAAAAACCCTCCCACGATTTATTTGGAGAAACTTTTGGGATCATCTTAGTTTTTCCAAATTTTTTCCCAAATAAATATGCGAAAGAATTATTTGTCCAGTTTAAAGTAAAAATAAACATCAATAGTTTTGGGTTATAATCCCCTTTTGAAAAAGGTATTACGATTATAAAAAAACAACTAAATACCAGGTAGCCATATGTTAAAAAAGTTGAAACGATTTTTCTTTTGTATCTCCCTACGAATAACCATCTCAACATCAAAATTTGAGAAATGATAGTAATTATCAATATAATTGAAATTGTTTCAGAGGGATTTCTACTTTCTAAAAAATAAAAATACATAAACCCTAGTAAGAAATATGGTATTATGTTTTTCAAATTTAAAAGTTTTTGGTATTCAAAAATTGCTAAACATGAAAAACAAAACATTATGATAGAGAATAATTTAATATCATAAAAAAGTGAGCTCAGTATAATTGAAACATAGCAAATACCAGTAAATGATCGAATAATCATATTATTTATTTTTCACTCTTCAAGTAGTAAATAAATATTTTTAGAACTGTTTCCTTGAGATAAAAAATCAGACTCTTTATCTAAGTTTTTTGCATTTAAAGTCGTGATGTTAGAGGGTAAATTTTTTGAATAAGAAGCTTTGAGTCTACTCATTCCATCACTAACATCTTGTGCGAATTGAAATACTTTAGCTTTTACTATAATATTTTCTGGAAACTCAGTTAGACTTAAGTTTTTGATTTGATTACTTGAAATCATTATTCCTCCAGTTTTTGCAATAAGGAACTCACAATTTATTAAGGCTACTTTTTTTTCTTTTATCTCGGAAGTATCATTTATTTTTAAATTAAAATACTTTCCTAAACTTTTATCTAATAAAAAAACATCAGAATTAATCCAATTGTTTTCACTGAGTATGTTTTGAAAAAAATTCTCACAATCTGAATGAGATTCAGAAAATAAAAAACGACCTCCTTTTTCTGTAAAATTATGAGCGAATACTATTTCAACTGGTTCCTTTTTTTCTGGCATGAAAGGACTTTTGGACGTCATACTTTCTTGGGTAACTTTTTTTTTACCAAAAAGATTGTTCCAAAAACTCACAATTCACAAATGTTTTATAATTAATTTCTATCCTTTTAATTTAGATTTTACCCCGGTTTCGTCTTCGTTATAAGGACGTTTTCCTAATATTTTTACTAAATCTTCCTTAAAGATAACTTCTTTTTCTAAAAGACGTTCTGCCAGAGCAACCAATTTATCCTTATTTGATGCAAGTAAGTCACAAGCTCTTAGGTACTGTTTTTCGATTAATTTTGATATTTCGTTATCAATTGTCTTTGCTGTTTCTTCAGAATATGGTTTTGTAAAGTTATACTCAGATTGTCCAGATGAATCATAATATGTAATATTTCCAATAGTATCATTTAAACCGTAAACTGAAACCATTGCTCTAGCTTGACGGGTGACTTTTTCTAAATCACTTAGAGCACCGGTTGAAATTTTATTAAACATTACTTTTTCGGCAGCTCTACCTCCTAGTGTAGCGCACATTTCATCGAGCATTTGCTCTGTTCTAACAATCATTCTTTCTTCTGGCAAATACCAAGCAGCTCCAAGTGACTGTCCACGAGGAACTATAGTAACTTTAACCAAAGGAGAAGCAAATTTAAGAAACCAACTTACAGCAGCATGACCAGCTTCATGATATGCAATTGTTTTTTTCTCTTCTTTTGTTATTATTTTATTCTTTTTTTCTAAACCACCCACTATTCTATCTACCGCATCTAAAAAATCTTGTTTACCAACAGATTTTTTATTTTTTCTTGCCGCAATAAGAGCAGCTTCATTACAAACATTAGCAATATCTGCACCTGAAAAACCAGGAGTTTGTTTAGCTAAAAAGTCAAAGTCTAAAGATTTGATTGTTTTTAATGGTTTCAAATGAACTTTAAAAATCTCTCTCCTTTCATTAAGATCTGGTAGATCTACATAAATTTGACGATCAAAACGTCCTGCTCTCATTAGAGCTTTATCTAAAACATCTGCTCTGTTTGTTGCAGCTAAAACTATCACGTTTGAGTTAGTTCCAAATCCATCCATTTCAGTTAATAATTGATTTAGAGTGTTTTCTCTTTCATCGTTCGACCCTGTAAAATTGCTTTTTCCTCTTGCTCTTCCAATAGCATCAATTTCATCTATAAAAATTATTGCCGGAGATTTATCTTTTGCTTGTTTAAATAAATCCCTAACTCTTGAGGCTCCTACTCCAACAAACATCTCAACAAAATCTGATCCAGAAAGAGAGAAAAATGGAACTTTTGCTTCACCGGCAACAGCCTTGGCTAAAAGTGTTTTTCCAGTACCTGGCATCCCAACTAATAGTGCTCCTTTCGGTATTTTGCCTCCTAATGCAGTATATTTTCCTGGATGTTTTAAAAAATCTACTATTTCTTGAACCTCCTCTTTCGCTCCTTCTAGTCCGGCAACGTCTTTAAATGTTGTTTTAACATCTGAATTCTGATCGAAGAGTTTAGCTTTTGATTTACCTATATTAAAAATTTGACTCCCTGCTCCACCAGCGCCTCCACCAGACATTCTTCGCATTAAAAATATCCAAACACCAATAATTATTATTATTGGTAGAAATCCTATAATGACATCCAACCACTTGTTTTCAACAGTATTAAATTCATATTTAAAGATGATTCCTTTTTCCTCAGCTTTTTCTAATTTTCTTTGAAAAAGTTCAAGATTACCAACTTCAAATTGGTAGTGGGGGCCTTTTATGTTTTCTTGACCTAAAAAGTTTTTAGATTTCACCCTTTGATGTTCAGCTTTAGACAAAACATCTTCTTTTAAAGAAATCTGAGCTAAATTTTTATTAATTACAACTACCTCTTTTATATCTCCTGCATTAAGATATTTTTCAAATTCACTAGTATTAGTTTTACCTATATTTTTAAAATTTGAATTACCTCCAAAGAAACTCATTCCCAACAAAACAGTTATTACTATTCCATATATCCAGTATATGTTAATTTTAGGCTTTTGAGTTTTTTTATCTTTTTTTTCCATAATTATTAATAGTTTGAGTCGATTTGCGTAGAATTTGCATCTCCCCAAAGATTTTCTAGGTCATAACGATCTCTAATCTGTTTTTGAAATACATGAACAACAACATCAATATAATCAATTAAAACCCATTCTGAATTTTTCTCACCTTCTGTATGATAAGGTTTTTCTTTAAGATTTTTACTTACAGTTTTTTGCACGGAGTTCACAATCGCATTGACATGTGTATTTGATGTACCGTTACAAATTATAAAATAACTACAAACCGTATTTTGGATTTCACGTAAATCCAATAGATTAATTTCTACTCCTTTCACTTCTTCTATCCCTCCAATAATTTTTGAAATAAGAGAATCTGGATTTGGCACATCTTTAATCATTTAAATATCTATTTTTATCCAAATATGTAATTTATTAAATTCTGAACTTTTGTTTACTTTAAACTTACGCAAACTTGATGCCACTAGTTCAACAAATAAAGAATTAAAGTATTTGTTAAAATCTAAGAAATTAGATTCAGGAGATGCTATATGGACTATGAATCAAAAAGAAGGAGTTGGGCAACATGGATCTGTATGGAAAAGCGAGCCTAATTGTCATCTTGCTTTTAGCTTATATGGAATATTTGAAAATTTAAACCCCAAATGGGCTTTTACCCTCAACTGTGCTTCTTCAATAGCTGTATTAAAGACCCTAGAATATTTTAATGTACCAGATCTGTCAATTAAATGGCCAAACGACATATTGTCAGGAAATAAAAAAATATCTGGAATATTGGCAGAGAACCAAATACAGAAAAATAAAATAAGTTCAATTATTGGAATTGGGATAAATCTTTTCGAAAAATCATTTTTAGAATTACCTAACGCTACAAGTGTTTACATTGAAACACGAAAAATGGTACCTATTGATATTTTTATTAAAAAATTATCAGAAAATTTATTAAATTTTATTAAAATTTGTGATGATTCATCTGTAAAATTCTTGAGTAATATATATAATAAAAAACTATTTTTTCTATCAAAAAATATGTGGTTCAAAAATGATAACAAAGTCTTTAAGGCCAAAATAAATAAAGTTTATCTTAATGGTTTATTGGAATTGAAATTAGAAAACAGTAGGCTTAAAACTTTTCAGTCAAAACAGATCAAATGGATTTATTAAAATCCCATTTTTCGGGAGATTTCCTCCAAGAAGTTAACTTTGATAAGGAATTAGAGTTAATCAATTTCTGATTTAATGCTTCTTTTATAAGAGAGTTGTAATCACTTAAAGTATTTAAATGAATTTTTGAATCTTTAAAATTTTCATCAGCAACTTTAAAACCATAAGTGAAAAGACCTAACATTCCTAAAACATTTGCACCCTCATTTCTCAATGCTTCAACTGCATTTAAGCTACTCTTACCAGTAGAAATCAAATCTTCAATTACAACTACATTTGAGTTGTCAGCCATGTAGCCTTCAATTTGATTTTTTTTACCATGCTTTTTTTGTTCTGGTCTAACATATATAAAGGGTAAATCTAATTTTTGAGCTACTAACATTCCAATCCCTATTGCACCAGTTGCTACCCCAGCTATAATAAAATCTTTGTTTTTATAAATAGTTTTAGCTTGAAAAGCCAATTGATTGCCTAGAAAATTTCTTACTTTCGGATAAGATAATGATATTCGATTGTCACAATAGATCGGAGATTTCCAACCGCTCGCCCATGAAAATGGATTTTCAGGACTCAATTTAATTGCATTAATTTGTAAAAGATATTTTGCAGTTTTTACGGAAGTTTGTTTATCCAAAATCATATACAAATGTATAAAGTTTTTTTAAATCATAAGCCACTTATTTTGACAACATCCATTGTTGAAAATGACGATTCAACACCTCTGATTTATTCAAAATTTTCTAACTATTCAGTAATAATTAAAGCATTAAAATCAAAAAAAACTAAATGTATTTATTATTACAATTCAGATTCAGAAAAACTAATTAAGCACCTTCACAAACATTTCCCTCCAATTGAAGCTGCTGGTGGATTAGTTAAAAATGATAAAAATCAATTTTTAGTGATATATAGAAATGGAAAGTGGGATTTACCAAAAGGTCACCTTGAAAAAAAAGAAATGATTGTTGATGGTGCTTTGAGAGAGGTAATCGAAGAGACTGGAGTTCGTGATTTGGTTTCAAAATCTATTTTACCAACAACATATCATTTATATAAAAAAAATGGAGAATACAGTTTAAAAAAAACATATTGGTTCTTAATGAGCTCCAACTACAAAGGAAATTTAAATCCTCAAATTAATGAAAATATTGAAAAAGCAGTTTGGAAAAATAAAACTGAAATTAAGGAATCAATGAAAAATATGTACTCTAATATTGAAATGCTTTTTAATTTTTATTTTGAAGATAATTTAACCGGTGATGGAACAAAAGATTTGTAATCTCCATTATTTTTAATAATATCCCTAACTATACTACTGCTTATAAATGAAGTTTTAGAAGAGGTTAATAAAAATACGGTTTCTATGCCTGACAGCTTTCTGTTCGTATGAGCTATTGCTTTTTCAAATTCAAAATCTGCAGGATTTCTTAATCCTCTAAGAATAAAGCCAGCTTCAATTGATTTGCAATATTTAATTGTTAACCCTCCATAAGATTGAACCTTAATTTTCTTGTATTTATTAAAAACATTTTTAAGGAAAGCTGTTCGTTCTTCTATGGTAAACATATATTTTTTATCAGTATTTATTCCAACTCCAATTATAATTTCATCAAAAAGTGGAAGAGCTCGAAGGATTATATCTTCATGGCCGTTTGTTATAGGATCAAAGGATCCAGGGAAAAGAGCACGTTTCATTAATTTTTTTATTAAAATTATGAATTTTTAATGATTGCTTGATCTAATAAGTCCTCAAATAATTCATGAAGCATAATACCAGCTGCTTTACATTGTTTTGGAATAATACTTTCG
Source organism: Candidatus Marivariicella sp. (assembly GCF_983056325.1). NCBI lineage: Bacteria > Pseudomonadati > Bacteroidota > Flavobacteriia > Flavobacteriales > Flavobacteriaceae > Candidatus Marivariicella > Candidatus Marivariicella sp. The sequence goes on from NZ_CEZOWA010000027.1 coordinate 7,360, forward strand.
CTTGTTAATCCGGGTACAGTATTTATTTCTAGTAAGTGAGGTGTGTTACCTATAAAAATAAATTCACTTCGACAGATACCTTTTAAATTTAATTTATTGTAAAGTAAGACAGCCATTTCATAAACTTTTTTCAACATTTCATCTGAAATATTTGCAGGTGTTATTTCTTGAGCTTTACCTTGATATTTAGCCTCATAATCAAAAAAATCATTTTCAGAAATTATTTCAGTAATTGGAAGACAAATTATATCATTTTTCTTTTTATAAACTCCAACAGAGACCTCTTTTCCTTTTAATTCTGATTCAATTATAATTTGACTATCTTCTTTGAATGCATTTGTGATACCAGCTTTAAGATCATCTATATTGGTTATTCTGTATATTCCAAAACTACTACCTGCTCTACTTGCTTTCACAAAACACGGAAGACCAACTTTTTCAATGATATTCTCTTCTTTAAAATGATCTCCCTCATTGAGATGAAATGATTTAGCAGTTGGAATATTATATTTTTTGACTTCGGAAAGACAATCTCTTTTATTGTATGTTAAAGCGGCTGAAGTATAATTGCAACTAGTATGTGGAATTTTTTTAGCATCAAGTATAGCTGCTAATTGACCATCTTCTCCGGGTGATCCATGTAAAGCATTAAAAATAACATCAAAGTTATATTCAACTTCATTGAGTTTATATGAAAGGTTTTTTCTAGAAATAGATAATTTTTCAGTTTCAGATATTTTTAAATACCAATCCTTAAAATCAATGATTAAAAGAAAAACATTCCAACCTGCTTTTTTTAAAGTTTTTAAAACTAATTCTCCACTTTTCAAAGAGATATTTCTTTCTGAACCATACCCTCCACATGCAATTCCAATAATGCTTTTACTTTTTTCTAACATTATTACAAAGGTAATAGATTTAATAGCATTGCAAAAGTGTTATATTTGTTACAAATTTGAGTATAGTGTATTTAAAATTTTTCACTTCTAAAACTTTTTTTATTCTTATAATAAAAGCAGCTTTTTTTTTAATATTTTTCATTATTATAATTTTGAAAGCATTAGAATTAACAACCTATCATGATAATTATGAGTTGGTCCCTGATATTTCTGGATTTGAATTAAATGAAGCAATTAAGATACTTGGTGAAAATAATTTAAGATATGAAGTGGTTGATTCTACAAAATTTAACCCAAAAATTCTTCCTTATGCCGTCATAGAGTTATTTCCTGTTGCATTAAGTGAAGTTAAAAAAGATAGAAAAATTTATTTAACATTAAACCCTTCAGGATATCGCAAAATAAGTGTTCCAAATATTATTCAGATTACCCTTCGAAATGCTGAATCTAAGCTAAAGGCAGTTGGGCTTCAAGTTGGAGAAATAACTTATATAAATAACATTGGTAAAGATATGGTTTTAGAAATTAGATATCAAGGAAAAGCAATTACATCAGGATCTGTTATTCCTAAAACCTCAAAGATAGATTTAACTCTAGGGAATGGTAAAAGATGGTGAAAATTGATCCAATTCCTAACGACGATAGTTTGTATGAGCATTTCAATTTCATAGCTGATAAAGGACAAGAACCCCTTCGTGTCGACAAATTCTTAATGAATAGAATTGAAAATTCAACTAGAAATAAAATACAACTAGCTGCTAAGTCAGGAAGTATATTTGTTAATGGATCTATTATAAAATCAAATTACAAAGTAAAAGGTGATGATAATATTCAAGTTTTATTTAAACATCCCCCTCATGAAAACCTTCTCATACCTGAAAATATACCTTTAGACATTCAGTACGAAGACGATTATTTTATAATTATTAATAAACCTCCGGGAATGGTCGTTCATCCTGGACATGGAAATTACTCGGGGACTATGATTAATGCTCTTTTATATAGGTTTAAAAAATTACCTGTCAATAGCAATTATAGACCGGGTCTTGTTCATAGAATTGATAAAGATACTTCAGGGCTCTTAGTTGTTGCGAAAACAGAATCATCAATGACCTTTTTGGCGAAACAATTTTATGATAAAACTACAACCAGAGAATATATTGCTTTGGTTTGGGGTAATGTCAAAATGGATGAAGGTAAGATAGAAGGAAATATTGGACGTAATCCGAAAAATCGTTTGCAAATGAAAGTTTTTCCTGAAAATGATTTCGGGAAGAATGCAATTACTCACTACAAGGTTGTGAAACGATTTGGATATGTAACTCTTGTTAGTTGTAGACTTGAAACTGGGAGGACTCATCAGATTAGAGTTCACATGAAGCATATTGGGCATACTATTTTTAACGACGAAAGATATGGTGGAAATCAAATCTTAAAAGGAACGAGTTTTACAAAATACAAGCAATTTGTTGATAATTGTTTTAAAATTATTCCACGACAAGCTCTTCATGCGAAAAACTTGGGATTTATTCATCCTAAAAAAAATGATTATGTTTCATTTGTTTCTGAACTTCCTGAAGATTTTAATAATCTCATAATTAAATGGGAAAAATACTCAAAAAACTCTCAAAACTAATATGTATTTAAATTTTGGTTAATTATTTTTGTAATAAATCTATTATTTTTGATTAAGCTTTAATTAATTCTTTTTTATGAAAATATTTATTTCTCCAGCAAAATCCCTAAATCTAAATTCTGACTTTCCAAATATTCAAGAATCTCAACCATATTTTTTAGATGAAGCCAATACGCTTAATAGAATATTAAAAAAACAAACTGTTAGTGAATTAAGTGATTTAATGAACGTATCACAAAAGTTAAGTCAACTGAATTGGGAGCGTAATCAAAATTTTAAAATTCCTTTTACCATTGGTAATTCTCGACCTGCTATTTTTACATTTAATGGAGATGTTTATGCGGGATTAGATCCTAATTCATTATCAAAACAAAGCTTGGATACTCTTCAAAGTAAAATAAGAATATTATCAGGTCTCTATGGGGTTTTACGGCCATTTGATCTTATTCAACCCTATCGATTGGAGATGGGTACATCTCTAAAAAATAAAAATAACGATAATCTGTACGAATTTTGGAAAGAAAAAATCACTAAATATATTATTGAAGATATTGGAAGTAATAACGTTTTAGTTGATTTGGCCAGTAAAGAATATTCATCTGTTATTGATTTTAATTTAATTAAAAACCCCGTTATAGCTCCGGTATTTAAAGATTTTAAGAATGGAAATTTAAAAATAATTTCCTTTTATGCCAAAAAGGCAAGAGGGTCAATGTCCAGATTTTTGGTAGAAAAAAATGCTAATTCACTTAAAGATATTTTAAAATTTTCTTTAGATGGATATTCTTATAGCGAAGAAGAAACGATGGATGAAAACTCTCCTGTTTTCACTCGTTGAAAACCATATTTTTTAAATCATGATTAATGCCAAGTAAAAATTTGTTTTTATAATAATCAATGAATTCCGGGGTCATATTTTTTGAACCTAAAACATTTTTTTTGATAAATAGCTTTCTAAAATTCAATTCCAATAAATTTCTTAGAATATTTTTTGATATTGGACTGTAGGAATAATGCCAAGGTTCGTGTTTAAAACCAGTTCTATTCAAATTGTTTGTGTAAACTAGAAAAAAACCAAATTTTTCAGAATTGTCATCCATCCAATTTTTAAGTTTTTCATAAGGACCGTTATTATAAAACTTCTCAGGTAATAAAACATCACCTTTAGGTTCAAAATTATCATCAATAATATCTATATCAGTTCCCCAATGATGTCTAGAAGTTCCAGGAATTGTGGAATATTCAATAATTTTTGTAATATTATCATTTGCTGTAAGCCCCATGGAGTTATTTTTTCTAAACTTTCGATTCCATATTTTTCTCTGTTGATTAAAAGATCGAAAACCTGAAACTATTTTTATCCTAATGCTGTCTTTTAGTGCTGCTGTTTTCATTAATTCAAAAGATTTTGACACCTCAGGAAGTAGCTGATAATTTTGGTTTTTTATCATATATTTTTCAATCTGACCTGTCAACTGATCATGGGTAAAATGATTTTTGTTTTGTCCAAAACAAAAAGATAAACCAATAAAAAATAAAACATATTTTTTCATGAAAAACAATTAAAGTTAATTAAACGCAAATATAGAACCTTATTGGAATCAATACAGATGAAGGAGCTCTTAACCAAAACAAATTTATATCTTTGTAGTAATGCGGGAGTAGCTCAGTTGGTAGAGCGTCAGCCTTCCAAGCTGAATGTCGCC
>NZ_CEZOWA010000028.1:0-11585 GCF_983056325.1 Candidatus Marivariicella sp.
GAATGTAATTAGTTTTACATTAAGTTCAGATATTACACTTACGGCTAATTTTCAAATTATTCAAGTTGCAACAAACTACTATTCAAGTGGTCAGTTAGTTGCAAATAATAATATATCTGAGTGGTTTGATAGATCTCTGGATGTTTATGGAATGAAATTTCTTGTTGCTGGAGCAGCAGGAGGGCAACCAGCAGTTTCTGATGAATTTGCTAAGAAAGTTGCTCAATTTTACAAGTTATTAGTTAATAAAGATGCACCAGGAATTAATACTACTGCTCAAGAAAAAATGATTAAAATTCTTTTGGGCGAAACAGGTTTTCATGAAGGACTTCCTACTGGGCAGAGGATTGCCTATGGAAATGCTGATCAGTACACACCAAACCCTCTTACTGATGAAGGATGTAATGGTTATTCAGGATTGTGTTCATTAAACGACTCCATGGTGCTAAAAGACATGATTTGGTATATGTCTCCTGATAATTCGGAACTAAGCGGAGATAATGTTATTACAGAAGTATTTGAACACTTATTACACACTATACAATCTCTTGGAACTAGAGGTGCCGTAGATGGTTCTCTCTCGGCATTGAATATGGACGAAGAAGAAGATTTATCGGGAACAGAACTATTTCTTGCAATGAAAGAAGCTTATGAAAATGGTGTTTTTGGAATTGATGACTATGGTGGTGATATTAATAATTCTGAAAATTTTGATAAAATGCTTGTAGAGTACCAATATTTACTAACTTTTGGAATGTGGGGATTTGGGACACAACTTTGGGATGGAGGGTCACTTGAACCAGAATGGAGTAATAATGCTAATACTCCTGAAGGAATTCAACAAAATAATCCTCTTGGATATGCTCTTTTTAATAATTATATAGCTCCAGTATTATCTAAGCCAAGTATTGTTACATTAAGGCTAATGTTCCAGGATAATACTGGTGGAGAGTCAGGATATGTTCCAGATTAAATAATATTTACCTTTAAAAAACTATCAGTTATTTTTCCATTGTATTTTATTCAATATTAATATTGTACCTGTTGATTTGTTTAGAGTGAAATCTAAATACAACATCTACTTTTAAGATAGGTTATCAGTAATATTTTCTTATTTTTAATAAACAAATCATTAAAATATCAAAATGAAAAAGAATTCAAATATTATATTTTTTCTATCTGCATTGTTTATTTCATTTGTAAATATTTTAAATGCACAAGATAAATCTGAAATTGAGTTTGAAGACATAAAGTATAGAAATGTAGGTCCAACACGAGGTGGCAGATCTACCACTGTTTGTGGTGTTATCAACGAACAATTTACATTTTACATGGGAACTACTGGTGGCGGAGTATGGAAAACACTGGATGGAGGATTGAGTTGGAAAAACATTAGTGATGGTTATTTTAAGACACCATCAATAGGCTCTATTGATATTTTTCAAGCCGATCCATCAATCATTTATGTTGGAACTGGTTCAGACGGAATTAGATCAAATGTAATTATTGGAAAAGGGGTTTATAAGTCAAATGATGCTGGTTCTAGTTGGGAATATATAGGTCTTGAGAATAGTGGTCAAATTGGTGCCATTAAAGTACATCCAAAAAACCCAAATATTGTTTACGCGGCTGCAATAGGACAACCTTTTAACTCGAATATTGAAAGAGGACTATTCAAGTCTTCAGATGCAGGTAAATCATGGAGTAAAATTTTATTTATTTCTGATAAGATTGGGATTGTTGATGTTGAATTTTCTCCAGAGAACCCAGATATAATTTATGCTGCCTCTTGGAAAGTTGATCGTAAGCCATGGACAATTATAAGTGGATCTGAAAGGGGGGGAATATACAAATCAATTGATGCTGGAAAAACTTGGAGTATTCTCTCTAATGGTCTTCCAGATGGAATCGTGGGTAAAATTGACTTAGCTGTCTCCGCAGCAGATCCCAATAGGTTATATGCAGTCATAGAAGCTGACAAGAAACAAGGTGGGGTTTATATTTCATACGATAAAGGAGAAAGTTTTAAATTAATGAATCAAAGAAAAGAGCTTCTAAATAGACCATTTTATTATTGTAATATATATGCTAATCCAAATAATGCAGATTTAATATATTCAAATGCTAATAAATTTATGGTATCCAAAAATGCAGGAAAAACATGGGATATCAAAAGTACACCTCATGGAGACAATCATGATATTTGGATAAACCCTAAACATGATAATATTTGGATACAATCAAATGATGGAGGAGTAAATATTACTTTTAATTCAGGGAAGACTTGGACTACACAATTCAATCAGCCTACAGCGGAAATCTATCAAGTTGAGGTTGATAACCAATTTCCGTATTGGCTTTATGGAGGACAACAGGATAATTATAGCACTATTTCTGTTCCGAGTCAACCACCGTATCCAATACAAGCAGGACCAAATGCATGGATTCTTTCAACAGGTGGATGTGAGACTGGACCTGCAGTCCCTTTGCCCGGAAATCCAGATATAGTCTATTCAAATTGTAAAGGAAGATTTAGTGTTTATAATAAAAAAACAGGTCAAGAAAAGCGATTTTACGTAGGTGCTCAAAATATGTATGGTCATAATCCAAAAGATTTAAAATATCGATTTCAAAGAGTTTCTCCAATTCATATCTCTCCCCATGATGAAAAAGTAATATACCACGGTTCCCAATTTTTACATAAAACCACAAATGAAGGTGCTACTTGGGAAGTGATTTCTCCAGATTTAACTGAGTTTGATCAATCAAAACAAGTAATTTCAGGATCTCCAATTACAAGAGATGTTACAGGTGAAGAATTTTTTAGTACAATTTATTCAATCAGAGAATCTATTATTGAAAAAGATCAGATATGGGTAGGGTCAAATGATGGACTTATTCATTTAACAAGAGATGGTGGAGTAAACTGGAAAAATGTAACTCCCAAATCTCTTTTAAAAGGGGGTAGAGTAGATTCTGTGGAACCATCTAAACATAATCCAGCTATATCCTACATAACTATTTTAAGATATCAATTAGGGGACTGGTCTCCGTATATATATCGTACAAATAACTATGGAAAAACATGGAAACTAGTAGTCGAGGGGATTCCAAATGATTTTCCTGTAAGAGTTGTCAGGGAGGATCCGATTAGAGAAGGATTACTATATGCAGGAACAGAATTTGGTATTTATATTTCTAAAGATTCAGGAGATTCTTGGCTTAAATTTCAGAAAAATCTACCTGTCACCCCAATAACTGACATGAAAATTCATAGAGACGATATTGTATTATCAACGATGGGAAGGTCTTTTTGGATTATGGATGATATAAATTTTTTGAGATATGAGATTGATCCTAAAAAACCTAAAATAATCGAACCCTCGGAAACAATTAGGTATAGGTATAGAGTACCTAATGTTAATATAAATGATTATTTAAAACCAGGAGTTTTTATAGACTACTATCTTGATAATGAAAAATATAAAACCATTTTAATTTCATTCATTGATGAAAATGGAAATGTTGTAAACACTTTCACTAATAAAAATATTGACGTAAATCAAAAAAACGATTACAACATGGGATTAAATGAATTTGTATCAAATAAAACATCAAAAGTGACTACCAAAAAAGGATTTAATCGATTCCGATGGGATTTAAGACATCAAGGAGTTTTAGATAAAGACAAAGAAAAAAATATTCGTGGTCCACTTGTAAAGCCAGGAAAATACAAAGTTCAAGTTTCAGTTGATAAAAATCATTTCTTAGAAGATGAGATACTGATTCTAAAGGACCCTAACACAAAAACGAATGTAGATGATTTAATAAAACTTGAAGAACTACAATTAAAATTAATTTATAAAATCCGTGAAGCAAAACAAATTTTGGAAAAAATAGAAAACTCGATTTCGAAAAATAAATCTGATATATTAAAAGAAAAATTAGGTTTGTTAATTACAAAGGAGGGAACTTACATGCAGCCAATGCTGATAGATCAACTTAAATATTTGTATAATATGATTACAAAAGCGGATCAAAAATTAGGTAATGACGCATATAATAGATTTAATGAATTAAGTATAGAGTTAGAAGAAATTAAAAAAGATCTATAATAGTTTTTCCCTGTTTGGTTTTCCTTATTTTTATCTATTACACACAAAAATTGTCCTAAATTTATTTATATGAAAAAATTGAATATTTTTTTATCTCTATTTGCTGTATTTTTCCAATCAAATGAATGTGTAGCACAAGAATTAAATAATGATAAAAATTACACTTTTAAAAGGGGAGATTTTAACGGAATTGGAAAGTGGTATATGGGAAGAGAAATTGCCTATGTAATGGGGTTTGAAGGAATTGGTTGGCTAGAAAGATCCGATCGAGAAAAAGAGGAGGATGTTTCTAATTTGATTCAAAACATGAATATTAAATCCAATGATACTATTGCCGACATTGGAGCTGGTTCAGGATATCATGTTTTTAAAATGGCTCCACTAGTAAAAAATGGTATTGTCTATGCAGTGGATATTCAACCTGAAATGTTGATGAAAATTAAAAAAACTAAAGAGTCAAATAAAATTAGAAACATTGAAACAATTCTTGGAAGTGAAAAAAGTATTCATTTACCTAAAAACTCCGTCAACAAAATTTTAATGGTTGATGTTTACCATGAGTTTAATTTTCCATTAGAAATGATTGCTTCCATAAAAAACGCATTGAAGCCCAATGGACAGTTATTTTTAATTGAATATAGGAGTGAAGACTCAAAAGTTCCTATCAAAAAAATACACAAAATGACTGAAAAACAATCTGTCAAGGAAATGGAAGCTGCTGGTTTTAAACTTAAAGAAAATATAGATAACCTTCCTTGGCAGCACTGTATGATTTTTGTGAAAAAAGATTGACCAAATATTCTATAAAAAAAACAATTTTAAAACCCCCAGTTTTTGAGCATGTGGTTTCTCGGGGCAGTTTTTTTTAATCGGTCTTTTATTTTATCAAGATACATAGTGTTGTAGCGAAGACGTGAAATATAATTTGGGTTTTCCTGATCTCCATTCCAGCAGTGTTCAGCATTATCTCCATAATCAACCTCACCTCCATAGTAGGGATTTTTTGTAGATTCTAAAAACTCTTCTGTGAGTACAACTGCATTATTTAAATAATAATTGTCCATATCTCCACAATAGATATTTATTTTCCCTTCGAGATCCTTTCCAATTTTATCCCAATCTCTTTCCATAATATTTCTTAAGTCATAATTTTCTTTCCAATAGTTTGCAACATCATGATCAATATCCCCTGTAATTTTATCCCATATAGGTTTGGGGTACCCATCTTCTCCAACTGGTGAATAAACCGCTTGCCATATATCCCATTGGTCTCCAGATCTGCCTTTATCTCCCAATATAAATTCTCTTCTGTTCATATCTATCAATTGTGTTTTGATATGTCCTTTTCCGTCTCTCATTCCAGGTCGAAGTATCTTCCTGAAATTTCCGGTTTTATAGTAAGCATTTTCATCTTTATAAAGATCAACTACAGTATAGGCTCTAAAATCAATTGGATCTGGACATGCAGCATAGCATCCGTTATATTGTTTAGGATAAAAAACTTGAACAGCTAATGCTTCCCATCCACCAGTTGACCCTCCGTATAAAAAACGACCCCAGCCTTCTCCAACACCATTGAATAATTTTTCAATTTGTGGAATAAGTTCGTAAGTAATTGCATCCCCATAAGGACCAAGATTAGCAGAATTTACTGCATAAGAATCATCGTAGTAGGGGTTTTGGTGTTGAATTTCTATCACGAGAAATCTAGGAAAATCTTTTGACACCCAATCCTTGTAGAAATCGAATGCTTCCTTTTCTTGTATGTATTTGTAACCTGTAATACCAAACCTACTGCTGAAAATTGTATCCTTTTCATTTGCAATAGGAGGAGTGGTTCGAAATCCACCAATCGTTTTTGGGAAGTGCCCATGAAAAACCATTAATGGATACTTGGTATTACTTTTTTTATCGAAGTCTTCTGGAATCAAAACATTGGCTTGAAGATACATTGGTCTTCCCCAAAACTCTGAGAGTAGATCACTTTTAATTCTAACATGCTTTATATATTTAGAATCCTCAACAGGTTCTATTTTAGGAATCTCTTCAGTAATTATAATCTCCACGGGATTTTTACTCTTTTTATCAAACTCTATTCTAATGGGTTTACTGTAAATGTTGTTCGGACTGATATTCCAGTGTTGTCCTTCTCCTTGATCCATAGGGAGTTGAACAGTATGTCCGTTTGATAAATTAAAAGTATCGTATTTATGGAGTAAGGCTTGAACAAAATAAGTACCTGATTTTAGTTGGTTTAATTCTTCAATTGGATACGCCTTTGTAGAAGAATTAAATAATTCTTTTTGACCTGGATTCCACTGCTGAACATTTTTACCGATAATTATACCTGTTTCATTAGAATCGTTAATATTAAAGCGTGGCTCTTTGAGTGAATCTTTAGTTATCATTAACAAAAGTCGACCATCATAACCATTCAAACCTAGAGTAGAGTCGTAAGTCACCTCAAATATCGTAGTCTCTTTGTTATTACATCCAGTTAATATTATAACTATAAATAGAGCTTGAAAAACACTTCTTAAATTATTCATTAATTTAATATTTAAACATCAATTTAGTAAATATTTATCCGTTTTCGTTTTTTTTGAGAATTTTAGGGCATTAATTACGCTTCAAAATCCATTTGTAAATTGACTTTTATATTTCTGACAAAAGATTTAGTGCATCCCATAATATAAAAAGTAGACTAACTTTACCAAAATGCATTCAGAAAACCCTTACCGAGAAAGATATGACCTTAAGAAATATTCAAAAGCGTATTCTTTGCTAGGAAAACATATCGTTTTGAGTCCTTCTAGTCAACAAACTATTAATTTTAGTGATTCAACAGCGGTATACGCATTAAATAAAGCAATATTACTCTCAGATTTTAAACTTGATGATTATAATTTACCTAAAGGCTACTTAATCCCACCAATACCTGGTCGGATAGACTATCTGCTAAATTTGCAAGATTTTCTATTAGGAAAATTTAATATTGAGAAAGGAAAAAAATTAAGAGGGCTTGACATCGGTACTGGAGCAAATGGTATCTATTGTATATTGGGTACACAACATTTTAACTGGTCGATGATAGGAGCTGAATGTAAAATATCTGCTGTGAAAATTGCAAAAGAAAACATTCAGATGACAAATGGTCTAAAAGATAAAATTGAAATACGTCACCAAGAGAATAAAAGTTTCCTTTTTAAAAACATCATTAATAAGAAAGAGCAGTTTGATTTTTCGATTTGTAATCCGCCATTTCACAGCTCCAAAGCTCAAGCTATTAAGGGATCTCTCAAAAAACAAAGTAATTTGGGTAACTCAGTGGATCTGAATAACTACTTACTAAACTTTGAGGGACAAGCAAACGAGTTATGGTGTAATGGTGGTGAAACTCTTTTTATTAAAAGATTAATAAAAGAAAGTGTAGGTTTTAAATCTCAAGTAAAAATATTTTCTTCTCTTGTATCAAAAAAGGATACCCTTATTATTATTGAAAAGTACTTAAAAAAAGAGAAAGCGAACCATTATATTATTCCTATGGATATAGGAAATAAGAAGAGTCGGATTTTAGTGTGGTGGTTTGAAATGAATTTATAAAACCGTTACTCGTACTTTTTTCTTTTTGAGTTTTGAGTTGTTTAATTTTATTGCCAAGTTATAAGCAATGGATTTAGGCACTGCAACAAAAGCACAATCTTGTTTTAACTCAATCATTCCCAATTGGTCTTTGTTTATTTTTCCTTGTTTAAAAAAGAGTCCTGCAATATCCCCTTTTGAAATTTTATCTTTTCGACCTCCAGAAATAAATAAGGTTTCCCAAAACTGAGGCTTACTAACTGCTTTTTTAGAAATGTTTACCACTTGTGAATTTTTATAATATTCTGGCAAATCTTCTTTTTTTCCTTTAATAACATAGGCTGTTCCTTTGGAATAAACCCTAGCTGCTCTTCCATTTCGATGAATAAACTCTTCTTCTGCACGTGGCATTTCGAAATGTATGATAAATTTTAATTCAGGAATATCTAGTCCTCTTGAAGCTAAATCCGTAGCAATTAAAATGGAATTGGTACCGTTTCTGAATTTAATTAAAGCTCTCTCTCTCTCTCTTTGCTCCATTGCTCCAGAAAAACAGCTATGATTTAATTTATGTTTTTTTAAAAAATGACTAATAGTATCGATGCTTTCTCTCAAATTACAAAATACAATTCCATTTTGATTTCCTAGATATTCAATTAAATCCAAAAGCGTTAGTAATTTACTCTTTGAGTTATAAAGGACAGTTTTGACCTTTAATTTAGAGACGATTTGTTCTTGTAAATAATTTATTGTTTTATGTTGATCTAAGCGAACAAAGTCAGGCACTTTTAGGGTTTTTGTAGCTGAGGTTAACACTCGTTTATTAATATGAGTTAACTTACTAATTATCTGTCGCATCTCCTCTTCAAAACCATCTTCAAGTGACTTATCAAACTCGTCCAAAATAAGGCATTTTATGCTTTTTTTAGAAAATCGATCTGCATTAAAATGGTCGGCAATCCGACCTGGAGTTCCAATTAGAATAGCTGGAACATGCTTAATTTCAATTTTATCTTTTGACATGGGACGTCCCCCATAGACTGCATTAACCTTATATCCAGAACCCATACTACGCACTACCTGTTCTATTTGTATAGCAAGTTCTCTCGAAGGAACAATAATCAGTGCTTGTACTTCATTAGAATTGGAATCTAGTGCTTTGATAAGAGGTAATAAAAAAGCTAATGTTTTTCCAGTTCCAGTTGGGGACAACAAAATAGTATTGGTTGTCGATTCGATTACAGCAATAGCTTCCTCTTGCATGGGGTTTAGTTCGTGAATATTTAATTTCACTAAAATATCCTGCTGCTCTTTGATACTATTTGCCATAATAATTAATGATTTTCATTCTTTTTTATAAGAGTCTTTTTTGGAAGTTGGGTCTTTGTATTCATCAAGTAATTTCCCAATAATTTGTCAATAAGTTCTTCTTTGGTCAAATGTTGAAAAATACTACTAATCTTATGTCTGAAGGCATCTGAAATCATTCGATTGGGTTTTGTTTTGAATATTTTCTTAGCCCATAATAAACCATTATTTTCTTCTATGCTTTGAGCATCTCCTTTTTTGAGTTCATTGAATTTTATTCCCAATTCTTTTTCAAAATTGGCTATGTCTTTCACTTCCTCTTCTTGAAGTATTGTTAATGAAAAACCTTTTTCTCCTGCTCTTGCTGTTCGTCCACTACGATGAACATAGGTGTCGTAAGTATCAGGCAAATGATAGTTGATTACATAGGAAATTTCTTTTATATCAATTCCACGGGCTGCAAGATCGGTGGCAATCAAAATATCGATATATCCTTCTCTAAACTGCCCCATGATTCGGTCTCGAATACCCTGGTTTAGACTTCCATGAATTGAACCTGATGAAAATTTATTAATGGCTAAATTTTTTCCAAGTTTATTAACTGCCGCCTTCGTTTTACAAAAAATCAAACCACGCTGTCCTAATCTAGAACTTAAAAAATGCATTAAAACATCTAGTTTTTCGATGGGTTCTACTATCATATAGTGGTGATCAATATTTAGATTTCCAGTTATTTCCATGTCTACTTTTAGTCGTATAACATGCTTTGACATATAGTTTTGTATCAATTGTTTTATTGCTCCAGAAAGAGTCGCTGTAAATAAAAGTGTTCTTCTTTTTTTGGGAATTTCTTTTATAATTATATCCAAATCTTCTTTAAAAGTGCTCACCATTTCATCGGCTTCATCTAACACTAAATACTTTATATTTTTAATATCTATTGCTCTTTGCTTGATTAGGTCAATTAAGCGTCCTGGAGTGGCAACAACAATATGTGTAGGGTTTGTTAAGAGTTCTATTTGCGGTTTTACGGGAATTCCTCCACATACTACTGTAATTGAGATTTTAGTAATATCGGTAGTAAAATCCATTAAATTAGAATGAATTTGATTTACTAGTTCTCGAGTAGGTGCTAATATCAATGCTTGAATTTCTTTGTTTTCAATGTCAATCAATTGCAATAAAGGCAATCCAAATGCAGCAGTTTTTCCCGTTCCTGTTTTTGCCAATGCCACAACATCTTCTGTTTGATTTAGCACCACTGGGATTGTTTTCTTTTGAATGTCTGTGGGAATCGTAATGTTTAAATCAACAAGGACTTGTTGTAATTCGAGGGAAATTCCTAAATCAGAAAATGTTTTTAACATTAAATATTTTTGTGTAAAGGTATGTATACGGAATCGAAGCTCAGCTTAATATTTAGTCAAAAGTTCAATAAGAAAACACAAAAAGATATGAGTGCTCGCATGCTTTAAAGATGTAATTCAAGCAGATAAGTCATATGGAAATAGTAAAGAAAGTATATATTCTAATTTAATAATGGAGTATAAAATATTCAAATTCAAGCAAAGACGGATGTTAAGCTATTTAAAATAAGTTTATAATCATAAATTTTAATTATTTTAAGTTAACTAACTTTATGTATGGATAATTTATTTTTTAATAAAAATAATCACTACATAATTGATATTCAATCTTTTGAAGGTTTATTGAATTTAACAATTTCTTTTATCATAATAGTGTCAATTTTAGTTGTAGGTAAATATCTAAATAAAAGCACAAAACTAGCTTTAGCAAAAGTGATATGCATATTAGCTATAATCTTAACTTTCTATGGTCATTTAATTGATATTTTTAATAATAATTGGAGGTTAAATGAAGATCTTCCTCTGCATTTATGCTCAATTTCAAATTTAATTCTCTGTGTTATCCTTTTTATCCCAAAAAACAATAAACTTTTTGAATTCCTATTTTATTGTGGTTTTCTGGGTGGATTAATGGCAATTTTAACACCCCAAATTAATTATTATGATGGAGGAATCTTTATGTATTTAGAATATTATATAACTCATGGAATCATTATACTTATACCTTTATATATGTTTTATCACCTCGAAATGAAGTTGTCTAAGTATTCGTGGTTATCGACATTTTTAATTCTAAATGTTTTGATGCTTATTGTAATGCCATTGAATTTTATAATTGGATCTGGATCTAATTACATGTACTTATCTGATTCTCCAAAAATAAATAATCCACTAGTGTTCGGAGATTGGCCATTCTATATTTTAAATTGGGAAATCATTGTATTATTATTATTTTATTTTACATATCTAACATTCACTAGAAAAAAAATTTAATTTTTAGATGTTTAACATTTGGTTGTTCTTTTGAGCAAAAGCCACTTCAAATATTCTCTTATTTTCTGGAATCTTTAAGGAAATTAACATTATTAAAATTTTAAAAATGTAATTTGCAAAAAAATTTAATATTACAATCAAATTTAATTGTCATAAATTTAATATTATGAAAAAGCTACTTCTTATTTTACTATTTGTTCCATTAACCTATTGTTCTTCA
>NZ_CEZOWA010000029.1:0-9562 GCF_983056325.1 Candidatus Marivariicella sp.
ACACTTACATTTACACCTTTTTGGACAACTGGGGGCATATCCGGAAGTTTTGAGATAATCCGAACTGCTTCTTTTTCTAAATTTTTATCTGGTCCACGTGTGCGAATATTCTTAATACTGCCGTCTTTAGAAATGATAAAAGTTACATAAACTCTTCCTTGAATTCCCATTTCCTTTGCAATTTCTGGATATCGGAAATTTATTTTGACATGCTTTTTCATTTGCTCATGGAAACATTGTCTTCTATCTGATTTTTTTACACCCTCACAACCAGGAAAAATAGGTACACTTTCCCAAGAATTTTCCACTGCTATATTCTTTTTTCTAACTACTTTATTCCACTCATCATCCGCTTTACTTAAGTCCTCAGTAAATTGAGAAAAAGAAAAATGTGATATTGTCAATATTAAATAAATAACAAATTTTCTCATAATTTTTAAGTTACGTATAAATCTGAAATCGATATAATATTTATTAAAAAAACTGATTGCGATAAACGAATCAAACCACCTAGTGTCCAAAAAGGTATAAACAGTGCTTCTGGGTGCTATTAATATATTTTATATGTTATAAATTATACAGCTATACAGTTACAGTGATAAGAACTGGTAGGGCCGCCAACACACCCTCTAGATCTTTGATTTAAAGAGTTTTTATTTTCCATTAGTCGTGGCTTTTAATCTGTATTTTCTTGATTAGGTTTTTTACTTGTGTTTGTTTGTTTTGGGTTTTTGACTTATTTTAGTTTCAAACGAAAGTAATATGTGGGGTAATAACAAATGGACTAATTCAATGATGAAAAAGTATTGGTGGTTTACAATTCTTGTTATTATAATTTATATTGTTTTAATATTCGCTTAATTACTGTTTTCATGAAAAAACCTCTTCTACTATTACTGTTTATTCCACTCCTTTCTTTTGGACAAGTTCTTGGGGATATGAAAAATGGTATTGATGACAAATTCTCTAGTCTATCTGACGGACCATATGTTTTTATTAAAAGAAACAGGCTTATTGAAAAAATGATAGTTAACGGTAAAGTTGTTTCTAAAACTTTAAGTAAAAAAAAATACGATAGAAAATATTATTCAGACAAAGCTACCTTCAAAGGCGTTGAAAAAATTGCTGCATTAAGTGATATTCATGGACAATACGATCTGGTAATTGAGCTGTTAAAAAACAACAAAATTATTGACAAAGCTCTAAACTGGAACTTTGGGAGTGGACATTTAGTGATTGTTGGAGATGTTTTTGATAGGGGAGAAAAAGTTAACGAACTGCTATGGTTAATTTATAAACTTGAAATTCAAGCGAAAAACAAAGGGGGTCGTTTACATTTCCTTTTAGGCAACCACGAATATATGGTCCTTCAAAAAGACCTTCGATATATCGCTAACAAATATAAATTATCCTCTCAATTATTGAATTTGGATTATTCTGAATTATACAGTGATAAGACTATCATCGGAAGATGGTTGCGTTCTAAATCAACAATTATAAAAATTAATGACAATGTTTTTGTTCATGGTGGTGTTTCTAAAGAATTCATAGATAAAAATGGTGTGGATTTGGAGAAATTAAATACCATGATGAGAGAGCATATTGACACTCCTAAAAAAAGGATGAAGTCTTTAGGCTATTATGATTTATATTATGGCCCAAAGGGGTTAATATGGTATCGTGGATATTTCCAAAAATATGGAGACTTAAAGGAGGTCGATATTTCAAGAATTCTAAAGCTTCTGGACTCAAAACATATTGTGGTTGGTCATACCTCAGAGAAAGAAGTGGTTCAATTATATAACAATAAAATATTTGCTGTAGACTCGAGTATTAAAAGGGGTGAATATGGAGAAATCTTAATTATTAAAAATAAACGGTTTTTTAAAGGAACTTTGGGCGGAAAACTTATTGAATTACCTAATCCGTAATTATGTTTTTATTCTAAACAGAATTTTTTATTCATTGCGATTAAAATCAATCCAAAATAAAAATTGAAGATTACGTTGTGTTAATCAAATGAATTTTTTAGACTTTTTTTTGTCACTTTACCCAAAGTGTTTCTGGGTAATTGCTTAAGAATAATTATTTTTCTTGGAATTTTATAAGCAGGTAATAATTCTTTCGCCCAGTCTTTTAATGAGCCTAAGTCAATATTTTTATCCTTTAAAATTATTCCTGCGGCAACTATTTCTCCCCACTCATCGTCAGAAATACCTACCACTGCACATTCTTTAATTTTCGGATGTCTTAATAATACATCTTCGATTTCTAATGCAGAGACTTTATACCCTCCCGATTTAATAATATCTATTGAGTCTCTTCCCAAAATTTTATACATTCCATTTTTAAAAATAGCTACATCTCCACTTTTAAACCATCCGTCTTGATGAGAATCAATTGTCTCTTTTGATTTTTTCCAATACTCTTTAAAAACACTAGGACCTTTAATCTGAATTTCTCCAGGCTCGCCTTTGTCATCAACACGCTTTCCGTTTGAATCAATAAGTCGAATCTTAACTCCAGGTAAAGGGAGTCCAACATGACCTGGTCGTCTTTCGTTTTTGTATGAATTTGATAAAGCCATCCCTACCTCAGTCATTCCGTATCGCTCCAAAAGAGTATGTGATGTAATTTCTCTCCATCTATCTAATATTGGGACTGGTAACGCAGCAGATCCTGAAACCATAAGTCTTAAGTTTTTTATCCCCGCCGAAAACTTTGTTTTGTCTTTTTCAGAAGAGGATTCCCAAAAATCAATTAATTTAAAATAAATCGTGGGGACTGCCATAAATAATGATAGCTGTCCATTTGTTAATTTCTCCCAGACTTCCTCGGAGTCAAATTTTGGTAAAAACTCACAGCATGCTCCTGACCAGAGAGCACAACTTAAAACATTAATAATTCCGTGAATATGGTGAAGAGGAAGAATGTTTAAGATTTGATCCTTTGACTTCCAATCCCATGCATTTACAAGACATTCGATTTGAGATTGTATGTTGTGATGGGTTGTAACGACACCCTTAGGCAAGTTCGTTGTTCCGCTAGTGTACAATATCATAGCCCTTCTATCTGACGAAATAGTGGGTAGGTCTGCGATTGAACTCTCTAATAAATTGTCAACAACTAATAATTTAATTCTAACCTCCTTAGCTAATGGTTCTAAGAGCTTCTTATACTCTTTACTGACAATTATTATTGATGCTTCAGAGTTTTCAATCACATACCTAAGCGATGGTAAGGGGTGAAGGGTACAAAGCGGCACTCCAATCCCACCTGCTCTCCATATACCCCATTGAGTTACTACATATTCAAAACTTGAAGGAACTAAAAAAGCAACTCGATCTTCTAATAAGTCTATTTTATTATTCAGTAGACTGGAAGCTAAGGAGTGTGATTTTCTTAACAGTTGGTCATAACTGTATTGGGTCTGATTAGATATAATAGCTGTCCTGTCAGAAAAAAATTTGGCTCTTTTTACTATCTCAATCATTATTTTAATTTATAATGTTTTTATTATTGTCTATCAAAGTTAAAAATCTATCATTAATGGGTTTGAAAAATGAATTTTGATTTAGATAGTAAACCGGAAACAATGATTTTAAATTATCTTGCATACCTAATTATTCAGAATTTAAAGTATTACAAATGGATAAAGATTTTTTTAAAAAAGTACGTGTTTTGGATGGGGGTATGGGGCAAGAGTTACTCGCTAGAGGACTTGAGGTAAACGGAACTTTATGGAGTGCAAATGCATTGTTAAATGAAAAATATCACAAACTTGTTTTAGACACACACATAGATTTTATTAAGTCTGGTGCAGAAGTTATCGTTACAACAACCTTTAGCTCAAAAAGAATAAGACTTCGAGAAAATAATATTGAGAATAAATTTGAATCCCTAAATAATACCGCTGGTAAAATAGCAAGAAAAGCTAAAAAGCTTTACCCCCATGTATTAATTGCAGGAGGTCTACCTCCTCAAAACCTTGTTTATGAAGCTGACACTAGAGACGACACTGAAATAAGAGATAATTTTTATGATCAGGCGAAAATACTCAATTCCTATGTGGACTTCTTTTACCTGGATGTTTACAGCAGTGTTAATGAATTCAGGCAGGCAATAGAAGCAATAAAACCTTTTAACAAACCCTATTTGATTGGGGCTCATATTTCGGAAGGAGTAAATCTACCCAGTGGAGAAAAAATAACAGATATTGTAACTGAAATTCATCATAACAATTTGATAGGACTAATGCTTTCCTGCATCTCCCCTGAAAATTACGAGTTAAACCTCGAAGAAATAAAAGGGCTTGGTGTCCCTTTTGGATTTAAACTTAACGGATTTAAACTTACAAACCCAATATCAGGATATGCAGATAATTACGAAAATAGTACTTCTGGAAACCCAAGTGAGTTTTTGGGAAAAAGGCTAGATCTTACTCCTAAAAAATTTGCTGAATTTGCTAAAAAATTCATGGATGCTGGAGCAACAATTTTAGGAGGTTGCTGTGAGACAGGGCCAAATCACATAAAAGAAATCTCTAAATTGAAATAATTAATTCTGACCTTTATTGTGATAACTCATTTTTTAATTATCTTCGAGAAATATCATAATGATTTTGAAAAACAAGTACCTCTTTTACATTGGGATAATTTTACTCTCAACTAATCTATTCTCTCAAACTATTATTGATACAGAGTCTAGTTTAAAAAAAATTGATTCCACTTTTCATGCTTTTGCAAATTTTATGGGTGATAAGAAAACTGGTAACTTTGATCTTTCTTTTTTAAGAACTGACCTAACTATTGGGTCGAGAGTTAAAAATGATCTTTTTAGGCTAACTTTTTCTCACTCCTCTACTAATTTTAACGGTAATAATTTTGATAAAAGCACCAACCTTCAATTTAGATGGAATAAGATTTTAAACGAAGACCACAGCTTGTTTTTATTTCTTCAAACAGGGGAAAGTAAGAGGTCTTTTATAGAAGAAAGGACTTTGTTTGGTGTTGGTCTCAGGCAACATCTCTACAAAAAAGATAAAAATTATTTTGACATTGCCATAGGTCCTTTTTATGAATTCGAAGCATACCCTGAATATAGTTTTGAAAATGTTGACTACGATAAGTCAAACCATAAAACAACAAGGATTTCCTTCAATGTTTTTTCATCCATAAAACTCTTTGAAAATGTCACTTCATCGACTACACTATACTCCCAATGGAAATATAATGAAATTGCGAATGTTCGTGTTTTTGCCAATCAATATATTCGATTTAAAATCAATGAAAAATTAAGTACCTACGTAAGGTATATTGTAAGATACCGTTCTGTTAACTATATTAAACGTCTAAAAAACGATACGGATTTTGTCTATGGGCTTGAAATAAATATTTAAGAATGGAAAAAAGAAAAAATGTAGAAGACTTTTGGGAGATCATCCATTATAATTATGATCAAATCCGATACGCCGAAATTAAATCTAGTGTTGTGATTTCAGTTTATAGTTTGTTTTTTACAGCGGCTTATACGATAGATGTAATTGATGACGAAAATGTATACAGCTTGTCTTTTATTTCATTCTGGGACTACTTGACCTTACTTTTTTTAATTCCTGGAATATTCTTTACAATAGTTTCCTTTTCCTCCTGTATTCGATGTTTTCTTCCTAGACTAAAACAATCAGCTTTAAAATCTCCTTTATTTTTTGGAGACATAGCGATGGACAATAAGGACTTTTCAGAGTACCATCCAAAATTCAAAAGCTTACGAGAAAATCCTGAGGAATATCACAAACATTTAACTCACATGGTTTATGTAACGGGAAACATAGCTTTTACAAAATTTTTACATGTAAATACTGCAATCAAATCTTTAATCAAATCCATAGTGCTTTTTGTGTCCTACATACTAAGCCTCTACATTATTCAACTTTTTTAATTTAATACTAAAACAATGAAAAAATTAATCCTTTTATTAATATCTGTAATTACTATAGCTTCATGCTCAAGTAATAAAAAAGAAGTTCTAAGAATACCTTTAACTTCAAGTTCGCCAGAAGCGGCCAAATTACTTGATGACTATTTTTTAAATCAAGAAGAAAGAAGAAATTGGCTTAATGAAGAGCTCTTAAAGTCAATAATTTTAAAAGACCCTGATTTTGCTCTTGCTAAAACTCTAGGTAACAATATTAAATCCGATTCAGAAAAAAGAAGTGACTTTTCAAAAGCAATGTCAAGTCTTGATGGTCTCACAGATCTTGAATCAAGATTAATAGAGTCTAGTTATGAAAGACAAATTAATGGTGACAGAAAAAAGCAAGATGAAATTATGGACTCTTTAATCGATGACTATCCTCAATACTATCAACTTAGACTTTGGTCTGGAAATATTAAAAACAATTCAGATCCAAAAGCGTCAGAAAAACGTTGGAACGAAGCAATTGAGATTAATCCCGATTCGTTTTTTGCTTATTTTCAATTGGCTGCTCTTCATTTTCCAACAGGTTCAGGTTTTACAATGCTAGCTCCTGAACAACGTGATTTAGACAAGGGCATATCTTATCTTGAAAAAGGGGCAAAAATACTTCCCGAAAGCTCACGTCCATCAAGATTTTTAGGAAACATTTACAGAGGTAAAGGTGAATTTGATAAAGCATTGTCTGCATATGAAGAATCATTAGATATTATCAAAAAATTTGAGGCGGGTGAGGAAAGTGGTCCTTATGCAAATTCACTTTTAATGGTTGGTCATGTTTATACTTTTCAAAATCAATATCAACAAGCAAGAAAATTCTATGATCAGGCAATTGAGGTTTCTAAAAAGTTAGACGACCACTTCTGGATTGTATCTTTGAGTGAGCTTAAGGCTCATACTTATATTTATCAAAAAGATTTTGCAGGAGCTATTCGTGTTCTTTCTGAGTGTGAGGTTCAAATTGAAAACTTTACTGATATAGAGGAGTTAGAAAAACTTTTTTACCTCACATTCATTGAAGAATCAAAGTTTAGGGCGTTTGGTCACAGTCAAAAACAAGAAGAAACTCTTGCTTCTATAAATAAAATGAAAAAGTTAAGAGCGGGTCAAAAATCAATTTTATTAAACAATGCTGGAGATGATATCCAAAAAAGCCGTATTGAATTAAACACCTCTGCTAATGAGGTTTCGATGGATATATGGTATAATATTTTATTTGCGAACTACGATTCAGCTCGCGAGTTGTTAAATGAGTTTCAGGTCTTAAGTGAAACAAGATTGGGATTCAATACTAATGCAATGAATAATTTTTATAGATTGTCCGGTTATCTAAATTTAATGGAGGGTTATCCTGAAGAGTCAATCAAATCATATGCTAATCTTAGTGCTGAGGCAATGGGAGATGACTCGTATCATCAATATTTTTTAGGATTAGCCAAAAAAGCAGTAGGAGAGACAGATGAAAGTAAACAAATGTTTGTGACTTTGGCTAATGATAATTTCGCTACATGGCAAAATTCTTTAGTTAAAAACCTAGCTAAGGCTCAAATCAAAACAAACCTTTAATGATAAGGCTATCAATGAAAAGTGTTGCTTTAAGTGTCTTTTTTATTGTTTTTTGTTATGATTTGAGTGCTCAAAATAATCCAGTTGAATTGTCACTAAGCTCAAATAATGTTTCTGATATTGGTCGTCAAAACAGTGGTCTTTTATGGGTTGCTACTGATGAGGGTTTAAATGTGTTTTATGATGATGAAAGTCATGTGTTTTATTCTAACATCCAGGATTCTTTAAGTATTTTAAACTCTAAAGTTGATGCTTTGACCATAACCAAAGACGATAATCTAATCGCAATGTCTCAGGACGGCTTAAGTATCTTTAATTCTGATGAATTTAATTTTAAACAGATAAAGTTGGCTTCTAGTCCAGTGTCAATAGTTGAGGATATTCTGGATAATAAATATTGGGTGGCAACTGAAAACTCAGGCTATTATGTTATTGATTCTAATCTTAACTTAGAGGCTCACTATACTTTCGACCCCTTAAGCCCCTTATCAATTTCCACTTCAAAAGTTTCTAATAATAACGAAAAATCAATAATTTTCTCTGAGTCAAAGGTATTCATTGCTACTGATAATGGCTTTAATGTTTTTAACAAAAAACTTAAAACTTTTAAAAGATATTTTAAGGGAAAAAAATCTAAGCTCACAAGCAATAAGATCATTGGAATTGAAGAGTACGATGATAGATTATTAGTTGCCAGTGAAAAAGAACTTGTTGTTTTTAATATAGAAACATCAAGTTTTGATAATATGGTTTCAGTTTCTACTCAAATAAAATCTTTACTGTCTGTTTTTGAAGGCCCTATTTTTTTGAGAACATCAGGTGTAGACTATGAGGTTTCTCTTAGTTCTGGTAATCTCATGATCAATCCACTAAAAACAGGTTCGATTCCTAAAAGTTCGAAAGTTACTGACTTTAAAAATAATTTTTTATTTTGGGATGAAGGCTCATCAGACATTATTCAAACTGATTTAAATTTTAAAAATTCAGTACGTTTAAAATTTCTTGGAGATCTTAGTTCGGTACGTTCTGATAATGATGAGCTATATTTTACGACTAATATTGGTGTAGAGAAATTAAAAAACAAAAGTATTTCTGTAACTGAGATTGGAGGCTATGATGAGTCTGATTTCTTCTATACTTATAAAAATCAATATGTAAGTATCTATAATAACACCATTGAAATTAAAGACTTAAATCAGAAAACATATTATAAAAAAAGTTTTCCTTTTAGTTTTTCAAAAATGAAATTTGAAAGTGATGGGAATCTTATTTTCATTGGGGGAGGGGAATTATATGTTTTTGACATTAACAAAAAAAATCTTGATACTACTATTTTTTCTGAAAACTCTTTTAAGGGATATGTTATTGACAATTTGAAAAGTATTGATGATGTTTTAATGGCGTCTCACGACAATGGTTTGTTTGAAATTCCAAAAGCAATATTACTCAGAGATAAAAATGAAGAGTCAATAATTACTTATTATGATTATAACGAACTTTTAAACAGTAATGTGCCCAGGGGGTTCGTTGATATTGAAAAAATAGGTTCTCTTTTATATGTCACAAACCAACAATCTGGTCTTTCTGTTTATGAAAATAACTTCAATTCTTTTGTTAAAAAATTCACATACAATGGAGACTCCAAAAACTCTCTAGCAACCTCAACTCCAACAAAATTAATGTTTATTGAAAATGAAAGGGTTCTCTATATTGGTTCAGTCGGATCGGGTCTTTTTAAATATTCTTTAGATAATGATACTTTCTCAAATATAAATATTTCGGATGGTATGCTTTCCAATAACGTATATGACTTTTTACAATCGTCTAAGCGATTGTTTTTTCAATCAGGCTCCGGTATAAATTTTATTGAAAACGGATTGATAAAAAACATAACTCAAGAAGATGGTCTAAGTCCCGTTTCTTTTCATAAAGAATCATTACATGAGTTTAATGAACAAATAATTATTTCTGGTGAAGAATCCCTTCAGTCATTTTCTCTCGAATCCTTGAATTCATCTAA
>NZ_CEZOWA010000030.1:0-8276 GCF_983056325.1 Candidatus Marivariicella sp.
ACGATATTTTAGGAAATGTCTTTCAAAATTTCTGTATCGGGAAATAATTACGTTTTATTAACTTTTATGAAGATTATTTTTAATTGCATTGTATTTCAAATTCAGTCCAATCCTTTCCATTTGTTGGTTGATTGAGAAAGTAAAAGCATTTAGTAGTTCCGTCAGGAAACCTTATACTCTTTTTAAAGGCGCTTGGTATATGAGCTCCTGTGGAAAGTATTTGGTGATTATTTTCAAAAACAACATCTACTCTAACACTTAAATCTCCTTTGGAAGCCCAATTTCTTACTTTTCTTTCCAATTGAGCCCATTCATATCTGTTAAGGTTATTATGCTGTAAAGTGCAGTTTAAAAAAGAAAATGTAGCATTTAAATTCGCTTCAGTATCAGAAAATGCTGCTGCAGGAGCAAGATGACCTTTATCCCAAATATTGTTTTTATAATCTGCATTATTTGATGTAAACACAGTATCTACATTATAAAAATCACGTCCCTTTCTATTAAAGTTTTTTTTGATCTTTCTTACTTTATATTCTATCCAATTTGGTTGTTCATATACCTCATTGTATGAAACTGTAAATATCCTATCCTCTATAATATAATTTTCATTTTTTTCTTGACCGTAAGAAATTAACGATTTAAATAATAAAAATAAAAGAAGATTTTTCATGTCGCTTAAATTTATGAAATAAGCTTAACTAAACGCATACTTAATCATGTTTGATTAATTAAACATTGTTATCTTTAAAAATTGACTTTAATAATTAAGTCAAAGTAGCTAATGTATGAACAGACTCCTAAGTAATATATTCAGAAGAAGCCTTGGATATCTTCCTTTTATATTATGCTTCATTCTTTTGACAAACACAAATTCTTTTAAGAGCTTTTCTTTGTTGAATGGTTTAATTCAGATTCTTCTTTTCTTATTTGTAGTTTGTATTCCTGCTTACTTCACAAAACGAATGTCCTATGTTGACATTGCATGGCCATGGGGGCTTGTTTTGATATCATTTTTAGTGCTAATTCATGGAAATGGTTATTGGTTAAGAACATATTGTGTTGCAGGAATGTACTTTTTTTCTGGATTGAGGATGGGCCTAGGAGCTTTAATATTGTTTAAAAAGGGGTATTTAAATTCTGAACTTTCAAGATATCAGTTTCAAAGAAAAAGATGGCGAAAATTAGAATATGCAAATGAAACTATTTCACTTCAGTATGAAATATTAATTCAATGTTTTGCAAACACAACTTTTTTGGCTCTACCCGCAATAATTCAAGTCTTTAATCCCCAAGAGCATCTCTCTTTATTAGAAGTGTCAGGATATATTATTTGGGTTTTATTCTTCATAATGGAGCATTTAGCTGATTTTCAAAAGCACAAATTTTTAAAAAAATGTTTTTTAGAAAAAAAGAAAGCACAAGTTTGTAATGTTGGGTTATG
Source organism: Candidatus Marivariicella sp. (assembly GCF_983056325.1). NCBI lineage: Bacteria > Pseudomonadati > Bacteroidota > Flavobacteriia > Flavobacteriales > Flavobacteriaceae > Candidatus Marivariicella > Candidatus Marivariicella sp. Next base: position 1,442 of record NZ_CEZOWA010000030.1, read on the forward strand.
GAAGTATTCTAGACATCCTAATTATTTTTCTGAGTGGATGATTTGGAACGCGCTAATTCTATCTTCACTTCCTTCTCTATTTTACCTATTGGCTAATGAGAAATTATTATTGTGGATAGGATTATTAATTTCACTAATCTACATCTCTAGGCTTATGTATACAACGCTTGTTTATTATACAGGAGCTATACCATCAGAATACTATTCTTTAAAAAAGAGACCCGATTACAAAAAATATCAAAAAACGACTAATATGTTTTTTCCAGGTAAAACCAAAATAATTTAGTTGATGAAACATTTAAACTCCTCTTTTAAACTTCCCAATGGAAGTCATTTACAAAATAGAATTGCAAAATCTGCAATGAGTGAAAATATGGGGACGTTAAAAAATGCACCTACTAAAAATCTTATAAACGCCTACAAAATTTGGTCAAAAGGTGAGGCTGGCTTACTAATTACTGGAAATATAATGATTGATTCCAATGCTATTGGTGAGCCACGAAATGTAGTAGTTGAAGATTATTCTAATTTCGGATTACTTCAAGAGTGGGCGAAATCTATACAAGGAACTGGGACACATATTTGGCCACAACTTAATCATCCTGGACGTCAGGCATTCGCAGCAATAAATAAAAAAATAGTTGGTCCATCCGCAGTTTCTTTAAAAATGGGAGGAGCATCAGCTATGTTCAAAAAACCGACTCCATTATTAGAAGATGAAATATGGGACATAATAAAACGTTTTGGAAATACAGCAAAAATAATGAAAGAAGCTGGATTTACAGGCTGTCAAATTCATGGTGCTCACGGTTATTTGGTGAGTCAATTTCTATCTCCTTTAAGTAATACAAGAAATGACAAGTGGGGAGGTTCCTTGGAAAATCGAGCACGTTTTATAAAAGAAATATATAGAGAAATAAGAGATCAAGTTGGAAAAAAATATCCTATTGGAATTAAAATTAATTCAGCTGATTTTCAAAGAGGAGGTTTTACAGAGGAAGAATCAATGGAAGTATTACGGATTTTATCTAATGAAGGAATTGATTTAATTGAAGTATCAGGAGGAACTTATGAAAAGCCAGCAATGGTTGGTCATAAACAAAAGAAAAGTACTAAAAAAAGAGAAGCATATTTTTTAGATTATGTAGAGAAAGCAAGAAAGATAACAGATAAACCATTAATGCTCACTGGGGGGTTTAGATCAACTAAAATAATGGAACAAGCATTAATTGAAGATAAACTTGATATAATTGGATTGGCAAGGCCCTATTGCCTATATACTAATTTAGCTAAAGATGTTTTATCTGGAAAGTTAAAACATTTAAAAACCCCACTCCCCTCGTCTGGAATTAAAATTTTAGATAGATTAGGAGGAGTTGAATTACCTTGGTATGAATTACAAATACATAGAATCGGAGAAGGAAAAGAACCAAAATTAGAATTAAGTGGTCTGGCAGCGATTATTTTTAGTTTAAAAAATATTTTCTTTAAATCATTTATTAAAAATTAAATTATTTCTATTTTATTTTAAACGATTGTATTTTTTTAAAACATCAATAACTAAGTCATGAGGTAGAGCATATACAATATTTCCATTGACTCCCTCCATAGTTTCAGCAGCAACCATGGCGTTTATAATTGCTTCTTCTACCACCTGAACAGTTGCTTCAAAAAAAGGAGTAATTAAATCATTCGAAAAAGTTTTAACTGTAGTTGTATCGTCTCGATTGAAAGCATTTTCATTAGCAGTAGAAAACGCTAGAAAAATATCTCCAGATCCATTGCTTCCTCTCCCTCCTACTAAACCTATTCCCAAAGGGATTCTCTGTGAAATTCTTTTTAATTGATGTGGTAAAAACGGAGCATCTGTGGCTAGTACAACAATTATAGACCCATCTCCTTCCTCAATTCTAGATTTTGGTGGCCCATTGTAAACAAAGTTTAGTGTGTCTTTCAGCTCAACACCTACTGGAACTCCAGCTATAGTTAAATTCTTTTTACTTCCAAAGTTTGATTGTACGATTACACCAACAGTATAGATTGAATTTTTAATTTTTAATATTCTTGATGAAGTACCTGTCCCTCCTTTGAAACCCAAACACCTCATCCCTGTTCCTCCACCAACATTTCCCTCATCAATTTTACCTCCTGATGCGTTATTTATAGCTTCTTTTACATTTTCTTCTTTTACATGAAAACCGTATATGTCATTTAAAAATCCATCATAAGTTTCACCAACAACTGGATATGTGTACCACCAGTCTTCTCCACTATACCAATCTGTATCTACATACCATTTTAAAATTGCATCTCTAACTACTCCAACACTATTTGTATTGGTTATCATAATTGGGGTTTCAAGAAACCCAGATTCAGTTACCCAAGTAGTCCCTGTCATTTCTCCATTTCCATTAAGGCTATACCAGTTAGCGAAGACAGGGCTAAACTTCTTTGCTTTACCTCTGGGAAATATTGCAGTAACCCCTGTTCTTACAGGTCCTTTTCCAATAATATTTTCATCACTATTAGATATAATAGTGCTATAACCGACCTCAACACCTTTTACATCAGTTATGGAGTTATTTATTCCAGTTTTACCAATAAATGGGATACCCAAGTCTCTAGCTCTTGGTTTTTGAGCCTGAGACTGGCAGTAAATCAGTATAATAAAAACACAAACTAGTCTTTTCATTATTCTTGATTTTTAATGTATTTATCTAATGCTTTTCCAAACTCTTTAATTGCAAACTTTGTAAAATAATAAGTTTTGGCTTCTCCATCGATTCTTAATTCTACAGGTGAAAATTTACCACTTTTAATTTCATACATTTTGTTTAAGATGGTTTGCCTCGTCTTTAAAACATAAAACATATCGTCGTGAAGAGATCTTATCCCATCTATACTTTTTAAAACCGTAGATTTTTTTCCATTACGAATATAGTTGAACTCCACACCTTGAGTCCATATTGAACCATCAGAATAAAATGCAATTTCAAAGGTTCTATCTCCATCAGGACCTACATATGATTTCCAAATCAAGTCCTGTCCAAAAGAAAAAGAGGAAAAAAATAATAGAAACATATATAATTTCATGATTTTATAAAATAATGGCATTTTTAAAATTATTCAAATGATTTAAAATTTCTTGTGAAACAAAATTAAAAGAATCTTGAATTAACCAATGAGAGGAATTAATCTTCTTAAGATTATATGAGGACTTTATATACTTTTCTGTTTCGTCTACTGCTTTTTCTCCAATTGCCATATCGTTCTTGCCATAAATCATTAAAGTCGGAACATGTATATCTCCAATTTGTTTGGAACGACTTAAACTTGTGGCTCTGTACCAGTTTAAAGCACTTTTTATAGCATTTTTTTGACTAAATACCCCAATATAGCTATCAATCTCACTTTTATCACTACTTGTCCATAATCTTTTTAAATTTACATAGTTAAATAACTTGAAATAAATCTCTGGTATAAATTTAATTTTAAAAAGGTACATATAGTAACTTTTCTTACCTTGAACTTTATCATTGCTTATTGCATCACCAAAAGCATCTGTATGTGGAACAGAAAGTGCAGTATAGCTTATTATTTTATCTCTTTGAGACGCACTCAAACCCCATCCTATTGCCGCTCCCCAATCATGCCCTATTAGATGAAATTTTTCTTCCTCAAAAGCATTAACTATATTTATTATGTCCTGAGAGAGATTCTCAATCGAATAATCCTCAACTTTTGAGGGTCTAGCGCCATTACTATATCCTCTTTGATCAGGAGCTATAACCTTATACCCATTTTGAACAAGCACTTTAATTAAATCTTTCCACATTCGTGAAGTTTCAGGAAAACCATGAAGCAAAACAACTGTATCTCCTTTATTTTGAAAACCTCCGACTCTACAAGTAAATATTAAACTTTCACTAATTTTGACATCTGCAAAACTTTCGTCATTATCTTCATAAAATGATATCTCTTGTCCCTGCATATATTGAAATGTGATTAAAAATAGAATAACAAAATTTAATTTCCTCATAATTACTTGGAATTATAAATTTTTAATAGACAATAATAAGCTTTAAATTTGATACATAAAATAACAATTAACTCACATATGAAAAAATTAATTTTAATGCTTTGTTCCATAACTATCATTAGTTGCGGAGAAAAAAAGCAAAATGAAAATACTCTAAATAAAACTGAAAATCATTTTGGAACAATAGAGAAAGGCGATCAAAAATCATTAGCAGCCCAAAGCTTTTCAAAAGCATATATTGCTAACGATTTAGCAAGCGTATCAGATTTGTTTACTGAAGATGCAAAAATTATGATTAACGATTCTGATATAAATTTTGACCAATTGGTTGCAGGTTTTTCTGAAGGCTTTAAGTATTATGAAAATATTCATCACATGGATACAGATACATACACTATGTATTATGATGATGGTGAAATTTTTACCAACTATTGGTACACCTGGCATGGTAAAAATAAAAAAACTGGAGAAGATCTTATTGTACGAGGATATTCATGGATGAAATGGAAAGGTGATAAAATCTCTGAAATGTACAATGCATTCGACCCTACTGCATATAACGCAGGAATGTCTGATTAACATCTTTCCTTTGAACAAAAAATCCTTCTAATTTTAGAAGGATTTTTTTTGCTGTTGTAAAAATTATTTAGAGTACTTTCTTATTCTTTTAATTTTATTTCCATCGAAATACTCTACATATTTTTTATTTTTTAAGATTTGAAAATATTGAGTCTTCTTTGAAGTACCTACAATTCTCCAGTATACTCTATTTTCTTTTTTGTCATATTTAATTGATTCAACTCCAGATCTAAATCCACCATCGGGTATTTCAAAAAACATTAAACCATCAGAATAAGTAAAGTAAAAACATTCTTTATCTATTCCCTCACACCATTTTCCATCTAGGTACTTGTTAGGATCTAAATCTTGATTAAAATTTAAAAAAGCTAAAATTATAATTAATGTCTTCATGTTCTTTAATTCAAAGCCCTAAAATTAAATATAAGTTTTTATAAAACCAATGTTTTTAAATTTAATTAGTTTGAGGAGCAACAAATGTTTTGAAAAGATAATCTGAATTTGCGTTACCTGCATGACTTGCTATTCCCCTAGTATAGGGATTATTGATGTTTAAAGGAACAAAACCAACATTTTGAGAAGTAATAGTTATTTCCATCGTATAAACTTGATTAACATCAACTAATAGTCCTACACTGCTAAGATCATAACTAATGTATTGTTCACCAATGTAATTTCCATCATCATCTCTATAATCAGGAGTTAAAAGACCTGAGCTTGTGGCTAAAAGAGTTCCGCCATTTCCTTCACCTGAATAAATTTTAAATGTTACTGATTGGGGTTCAGATTCTGTAACAGGATTTCCCATCTTCCATTGAAATTCAGTTAATTTTCCTTTAACTCCAACAGTGAATGACTGCCATTGTGTTAGACCTCCTGCGCTCCAACCTCCAACTGTTTGACTTTGATCAACAGCAGAACTTCCATATTGGGGACCCTCATTAACAGTAATTGTTCCTTGTACTGTCTGGTTAGTTGATCCTGCTGAAACACTTATACTATAGTTATAGGTTCCAGAGCTTGTAGCTGTTCCAGAAAGTGTAGCTATATTATTAACTAGAGACAAACTTATTCCGGGTGGTAAATTACTTGCTTGTGCATCTAGTGGTCCACTATAATTTGTTGAATATGTATATACAATATTTGTAATTGAATTGGTTGCTGTAACTGTCTGAGTTTGTGAACCACTAGTTAAGGTAGCGGATAAACTCGGAGCAATCGAAGTAATAGTTCCGTTTAGTGTGGTAGAACTTGTTTGATTATAAGTGAGATTTGTCGATACAACTTGAATTGAGTAATCATAAGTCCCTTCTAAAGCAGGAGCTCCCGATAAGTTTATTGTATTCTCTGTAAAGGATACAATTAATCCTGGGACAGAATTATCGGTATAAGACATTGAATATGTAGTATCTGAACAAGCCGAAGATAAAATTATTTCAGTAGGAATTATAGGAGATCCTATTGTTGTTGTTTGAGTTAGCGCTCCAGAAGATAATGTGGATTCTGCATTACAAACTATACACTCTGTAAGATACTGCGTTGATTCATCTTTTAACCAATCAGATGGAATATTAGCTAATTGACTTGTGCTTACTTGAATACAAGACAGGTTTGCGGTTTGACTACCGGCATATAATGTTGTGAGTTTATTATTGTTTGAGACATCCAATGAATTCAGAGGATTATACATTACATAAAGACTTATAAGATCGGGACTATTAGCTACGTCCAATGAAGTTAATCCCAAAACTTGTAGTTCTAAAAATGTAAGCTTGGCATTATTAGTAAAATCTAATGATGGAATTTGATTAGAGCTTGCGTAAATTGACACAAGTTCACTGTTGTTTGAAACATCCAACGAAGTAAGCTGGTTTGCAGTTAAATATAAAGACTTAACATTTACATTGTTTGATAAATCAATTGAAGTAAGACCTATATTTCCAAGAGCGATTCTATCAAGTGACACATTGTTTGTTAGATCAATAGAGGTCATTTTATTTGTTTGTCCAGATCCAGTAAATCCTAATTCCAGATTAGTTAAGTTAGTATTTGACGATAAATCTATAGAGGTTAAGTTATTACCACTAATAATTAATTTGTTTAGTAAAGTGTTATTTGATAAATCAATTGAACTAATACCATTATCATTAATAATCAAGTCAGTCAGATTCACATTGTTGTCTAAATCTAATTCAGTTAAGTTATTTGAGTGAACGG
>NZ_CEZOWA010000031.1:0-6440 GCF_983056325.1 Candidatus Marivariicella sp.
CATTAGATTCGTATAATTTATCTTGGATGAGTAAAATGGAGATTAAGCAAATAGATTGGTCAAAAAGTATGGAAAAAGAATTTTGGAAATATGTTTTTGGTATTATAATACATAAATTAAAATATTTATTTAACAAAAGGACCTCTCATGGTGTGATGACTATTGTCGCAGAACGAAAATAATTTTCATTCAAAATATTAAATTTTAATAATCACTTTTCCTGAAAAATGTTGATTTTTGTACAACAAAAAAAATAAATGTCAATTACATTTAAAAAATGGTCTTATTTATTATTGCTCTCTATAATTTGGGGCAGTTCGTATATCCTAATTAAAAAGGGTTTAGTTGGTCTTACGCCAATTCAGTTAGGTTCTTTTCGAATTCTATTTACAACAATAATCCTTTTACTTTTTGGAGTTGATAAGCTTAAAAAATTAACTAAAAATCAATGGAAATGGCTTGTTCATACCGGATTTTATGGTACTTTTTTTCCAGTTTTTTTATTTGCCTTTGCAGAGACTGAAGTTGATAGCTCTGTTACTTCAGTTCTAAACGGTTTAACTCCTTTATTTACTCTATTATTTGCATTCTTTTTTTATCAGATTAAAATCAAGAAAAAGCAAGTTCTAGGAGTTTTAGTGGGTTTAATTGGAACTCTTTTATTAGTTTTTCAAGAGTTTTCATTTAATAACTCAAATGATCCAAAATATTCATTATTAGTTGTTTGTGCCTCTTTTTTTTACGGAGTTAATGTGAATATTTTAAAAAATAAACTTTCGGACGTGTCACCGTTAGCGATAGCACAGGGAAATTTTTTGATGATTGCTCCCGTAGCTTTTTTTATTTTACTCTTTTCCAATTTTAATTGGGTTGGTTTTTATCATAATGAAGCAATTATTTTATCCCTTGGATATTTATTAATACTATCTCTTCTTGGAACTGCCTTAGCAAAAGTTATGTTTAATAGATTACTTGAATTGTCCTCAGCTGTTTTTGCAGTTTCTATTACATATCTTCTTCCAATTGTTGCTATAGGTTGGGGTATTTTGGATGGGGAAAAATTTGGTGGCTTGCAGTGGCTTGCTGCTCTTTTAATAATATTCGGTGTTTATTTAGTAACTGAAAAAAAAATATCTAAAAATTAACAATGATTATTAAAACTCTTAATGATTCAAACCTATTACATAATATATTTAGATGAGTTTTAAATATTAATATATTTGATTCAAATTTTCAATTAATTTAAATGAAAAATATAAACTTATATGTATTAAGATTTTTAATCTTAACATTTCTATTTTCTTGTAAAAAAGATTCCTTGCCCAATAATGATATAGATAATGAAGAGATATCCGATGTTGTATTAATTGATCATATATTTAATAATAATGATGGACCAGATAAAAACCCCTTAAAAGGATTTAATTCCGGCTGGTGGAATGATGAGGATTATGCATCAGTGGGTTTCCAATATTTGAAATGGAAAGATTTTGAACCTGTAAATGGAGTATTTGATTTTAGTTATGTTGAAGACGTAATTTCCAGGCCAGGAAGTATTGGGAGGCATTTAATTTTAAGACTTTATTGTGATTGGTATGGGGAAGAGGAGTCTTCAGATGGCCCCGAATGGCTTTACTCTGAAATGGGGGTTGCGCGACTTCAAAACGATAATGGTAAATATGTAACAGATTTTAATGATCCGAATTTCATTAATGAATCCATTCAAGCGATAGAGCAACTAATAAGTTATTTTGATAATGATCCCAGAATTTATTCTCTCCAAATTGGTATCCTGGGTTATTGGGGGGAGTGGCATACTTTTGGATTTGGTGAGCCTTTTTATATAAATGAAAGCTCAAAAAATAAAATATTAAAGACGTATAAAGACAATGCAAATTCATTAAAAATTATGGGTCGTTATCCATGGCGTGAACCCTTATCCAATACTGGTAGTATTGGCTTTCATAACGATTATTTTATGCCACATGATCATAGTGATAAGTTTGATGAGGCAGTAAATGATAATAATCTCTGGCTGGAAGGTCCTATTGGAGGAGAGGTTCCTCCCCAAATTTTAAATACAGAATACGATGAAATGTATTCTACCTCAAGAGGTTTAAATATGATAGAAAAAGGACATTATTCAACAATGAAATCTCAAGCACCTCCTTGTAATGAATTTCCAAATGGTGAAAATTGTAATGGTTTTAAATTGATGCACAAGAAGATGGGCTATAACTATCAAATTCAAAATGCAATCTTTGCTGAATCTATTAATAGTGATCAAGAATTAGCCATTCAACTTGAGATAAAGAATATTGGAGTTTCTCATATGTATTATAATTGGGATTTACAGTTCGCCCTTCTTGATCAAGATGACATCCCTGCAGAAGTTTATGATGTGGAATTTGATCTAACTAAAGTTTTCTCAACGAAATCTTTTAATATTAGAAAAACAGTTAATAATATTTCTAAAGGAAATTATAAATTAGGAGTTAGAATTATTCAGCCAATGGCAGACAAACCCAAGAATCTGTCTTGGGGATTAGATCCCAGAAACACTTATATACTTTTTTCTAATGAGATTGAAGTTCTAGAGGGTTCATGGAAAAGCGATAACTCTTTAAAAGGGGGTTGGTCTATACTTGGAAATATAAAAGTTAATTAGGAAGATAAAACAAAAAATCATTCCAAATAATCTAGTATTGGATTGATTTCTTTTATAACTTACTACAAAACATAAAATTTCTCAACTAATAATTACTTTTTAACAAGTAAAAATTAATTTATAATGAAAAAAAAATTCCAATTTATTTTCGGGTTAATCTTTTTAGTATTCATTGGGTGCTCATCAAATGAGCAATATTTCGAGGAAAAAATAAAGGTAGATCAATTTATTTCAAATACTCTTAAAACAAATAATTTACCGGGTATTTCGGTAACAATTCTCAAAGATGGAAATAATATTTACTCCAAAGGATTTGGTTACGCAGATATTGATAAAAAAACAAAAATTTCGCCTTCTAATACAAGATTTAGAATTGGGAGCTTTTCAAAAACAATGGCTGCTTCTGCTTTAATGAAATTAGTTGAGGAAGGAAAAATTGATTTGGATGCTAGTATTTATGATTATGTTCCAGATTACCCCAGAAAGAGATGGGAATTTACATCTAGGCAAATTGCTGGACATCTTTCTGGAATAAGAAGTTATAAAGATGGTGAAATGATGATTAATAAAAACTTTTCAAATGTTAAGGAATCTTTGAATATTTTTAAAATGGATTCTCTTTTGCATAAACCAGATACAAAATATCATTATTCCACCCACGCCTGGTCACTACTTAGTGTAATAATTGAAAATAAATCGGACGAACCATTTTTAGATTATATGCAAGCCAATGTTTTTGATATACTAAAAATGAATAATACCCACGCAGAAAAAAAGGATTTAATAGATATAGAAAAAGTCACTTATTATGTAATAGATTCTACCGAAACAATGGTGGTTGGTCCTGAAGTTGATAACAGTTGGAAGTGGGCTGGGGGAGGATTTATATCCACTACAGAAGATATAGCAAAATTTTTATTAGCTCATTCAGACTTCAAATATTTAACTAAAAAAAGTTTAACTGAAATGACTACCCCTCAAAAAAATATTTATGGAGAAAGTACTAGTTATGGTATAGGTTGGCGAACACGTTACGATAAAAACAATAACATTTTGCTTGGTCATACTGGAGGATCAGTAGGAGGAACTACTTTTGCTTTTATGGCCCCCCATTCAAATACAATTATAGTTATAACAACCAATTTGTCGGGGGCTAGTTTTGGGGATCTACCAAATAATTTATTTGAATTATTCACTAATATCTGAAGCGAACCAAAACAGCATGAATATAAATAGGATTTTATTATTTGTAGTATTTTTACTTTGTGGTATAACTCAAAAATTTAATGCTCAGACTGAAGATTCTTCCAAAATTATATTAATTACTGTAGACGGTTTTCGCTGGCAGGAACTTTTTAAAGGAGCCGATAAAGACCTTATATCAAACAATCTTTATGTTCAAAATCCCGATCAGCTCAAAGACAATTTCTGGGACGAAACTGTATTTGAAAGGAGAAAGAAATTGATGCCTTTTGTATGGAATTCAGTAAATGAAATAGGACAAATTCATGGGAATAGATTGTTTGGAAGTAAAATGAACCTCACCAATGAATATTGGTTTTCTTATCCTGGGTACAATGAAATTTTAACTGGAGAGGCAGATAAAAAAATACAGAGTAACAATAAAATAAACAACCCCAACAAAACCATTTTAGAACTTGCTAATAATCATCCAGATTACAAAGGAAAGGTTGGTGCATTTGGGAGTTGGGATGTTTTTCCGTTTATCATAAACGAAGAACGCTCTGGTGTTAAGGTTAATGCAGGATTTAAAATGGCCGAGGGAGTTGATCTGACTAGTAAGGAGAAATTTTTAAATGGATTACAGACAAAAATTCCGAAACCTTGGTATTCAGTTCGACACGATGCTTTCACTCATTACTATGCATTGGAGTATATGAGAAGAGTACATCCAAATTTAATTTATATTGCATATGGTGAAACAGATGATTTTGCTCATGACGATAATTACGAGGCTTACTTAAAATCTGCCCATACCACTGATTCCTTTATAAAAGAAATATGGGAATTTGTTGAAAGTGACCCATTTTATAAAGGAAATACAACACTAATTATTACGACTGATCATGGAAGAGGAACCAAACCTATTGATAAATGGACAGCTCATGGTAAGGATATAATTGGTGCCGATCAGGTTTGGGTAATAGCTTTTGGAAAAGGGGTAAGACCGACGGGAGAAATTAAGGTGCAAGAGCAATTATATTCAAATCAAATCGCAGCGTCAATCGCCGAATTATTGAATATAGAGGTGGACAAAACCAGAGTAGGGGTAAAATTCGAATTTATAGCTAATTAATGTTTGACGTGGTTAATACTATTTTACCTTCTGGAACAGAGTTTTTCACTATCTTGATTTCATTCACTACATTTCTTTTGTGGTTAAATTGAAAAAACTTGATTAATTAAACATTGTTATATCTAAGAAAATAAAGGTTAGATAACAAGGTGCATAATAAAAAAATATCCAAAAACTATTATAAATTACAAGTATGAAAGAATCTAAAACAGCAATAGGAGCAGGAATAGGTTTACTTGCTGGAATTATAATTGGTAGTGTTACTGATAATGTTGGATTGTGGATTGCATTAGGTTTATGTTTTGGTGCTGGTATTGGAAATGTATTAGAAAAAAAGAAAAAATAATCAAACTAAACCACCGGCATATCCTCTTCTTTTAAATCAGGTATTTCTAGTCCTCTATAAGGGGAGTATAAGGTTTAGTTAATTGTTATATTTGGGATGTGAAAAAACTAATTCTACTATTACTGTTTATTCCACTTGTTTCTTTTGGGCAGTCTAGCAGTTCAATTAACGAGCAACTAACACAAGATTTACTTAGTATATATGCACAAAATCATATTGTAGGATTCTCAGTTGCCATTGTAAACCAAGATAAAATATTATACACAAAAGGGTTTGGTTATTCTGATAAACTTAAAAACAAAGCTTATACAGAAAACACCATTCAAAACATTGCTTCAATCTCTAAAACCTTTATAGGTATTTCGCTACTAAAAGCACAAGAATTAGGCAAACTCAATTTAGATGACCCCATAAATAACTATTTACCTTTTGAGGTTATAAATCCAAAATTTCCAAACACAGCTATAACAATCAGACATTTAGCAACACATACTTCAAGTATAATTGACCCCTCTAGATATGAGAAAAATGGATATGTTTTAAAAGAAATAAATAATAATGGTAAAAAAATCAACAGCAATTTCCGTCCTTCAAATGAATTGATGACCTATGATGAATTTTTAAAAAAAATATTGAGTAAATATGGGGAATGGTACAAGAAAAAATACTTTTTAAGAAAGAAACCTGGTACATTTTTTTCATACTCTAACATTGGTGCAGGTTTAGCTGCTTTGGTCATAGAAAATGCTGTTGGTAAGCCTTTTAATTTATTTACAAAAGAATACATTTTTGAGCCCCTTAAAATGTCAAGCACGGGCTGGTTTTCAAGTGAAGTTGATTTCACAAATCATACAAAGCTATATGCGAATACAAAAACAGAATTAGCTTTTTATAATTTGGTTAATTATCCAGACGGCGGACTGATCACTTCATCAAATGACTTGGGTAAATATCTTATCGAATTAATTTCAGGCTATAATGAAAACGGATTAGTTCTTAGCAAAGAGAGCTATAATGATGTATAACCTAAACCACAGGCATATCTTCTTCAGTTGGATAATATACCCATATAGCGAAGCGCTTCCAAAAAGGAAAGTGGATTTATTTAG
>NZ_CEZOWA010000032.1:0-4434 GCF_983056325.1 Candidatus Marivariicella sp.
CCTATGTTCAAGATCAAGAAGCTTTTAAGAATCTTTCTGAAGAAACAGATTTCATCAATGATTTAAAAATTAACTCAGCTAATTTAGTGGATATTATTCTAGATTTAGAAGATGAGTTTGATATTGAGATTGATAATGAATCTATGGAAAAAATGCTAACAGTTAAAGCTGCGATGGATGTTATTGAAACCAAATTAGCTAAATCTTGATTGGTAATGATATTATAGACTTATCACTTGCTAAATTAGAAAGTAATTGGCAGAGAAGAGGTTTTTTAGAAAAGCTATTTACAGAAAACGAGCAACAAATTATTTTAGCAGCATCAAATCCTTTTGTTTTGGTTTGGAAATTTTGGAGTATGAAGGAAGCTGCCTATAAGATTTATACTCAACAAAATGAAGTACGTTTTTTTGCTCCAAAAAAATTTGCTTGTTTGTTATTTTCAGAAAAGGAGGGATTGGTCAGTTTTAAAGATCAAATATTCTATACATCATCAATTGTTACTCGGGACTATATTTTTACATTAGCTAGCCTAGAGAAGGCAATAAAAGCGTATTCTAAATTTGTGATACCGCAATTAGTAGATAGAATGATCAAAATTAAATTAGAAGATGTAACAGGATTTTCCACTAAAAAAATTAGACAAAAAAAAACAAAAAACAAAGCACCTCTATATTATTATAAAAATATTTTATTGACCAAATCGTGTTCAATTTCACATCATGGGGATTTCGGAGTATTTTCCTTATTATATAATACACAATATTTATTAACCTCTTAAAACTAATTAAAAGGTTAATGAATATTTGAAGTGATTTATGTATTATTTAGGCATAGCAACCGAATCGATAACATGAATTACACCATTACTTCCCATAATGTCTGTAGAAGTTATTTCGCTATAGTTTTCGTTTGAATCTTTTAGCCAAATTTTCCCGTCTTTTTCAATTACTGATATAACTTGACCATTCAAAGCTTTTAATTCAACTAAACCATTCCCTTTCTTTAATGCAGCAACAACATCAGATGCAACTATTTTACCTTCAATAACATGATAGGTTAGTATGTTTGCCAATGATTTTTTGTTTTCTATCTCTAGTAATGAGTTTAAAGTTTTTGAATCAATCTTGGCAAATGCATCATTTGTTGGTGCAAAAACAGTAAAGGGTCCTTCTGAATTTAATGCGTCAACTAAATCTGCAGCTTTCAAAGCTGAAACTAAGGTTGAAAAATCTTCATTTCCAACAGCAATATCCACTACAGTATCTTGTGCTAAAACATTTGTAGAAAATGTCATAAATAAAACTGTTGTGATAATAAACATTGATTTTTTCATAATTAAAATTGTTTTTAAAATTGATGCGAATGTAAAACATATAACCCATCTCTCTTATTCTTTTGTTTAATATATTATATAAAAGATAATTTAATCTAAAACAAACTCTATTTAGGTGTTATTTTAACATAAACAGGTGTTAGGTTTATTTATGTAGAGATATTTTAACCTAAAACCAATACCCGATTTAGAAAGACGTTTCAAAGGAGACAACTATAGTATGTGGGGTCAATTTTTTACACAGACAAATTAAACATAAAAACAAGGTAGAATTTGACGGATATTATGGGTTGAAAGATTATAAAACTAATTGCTTATATTACGTCTATGAATACAATGTTGTTTATAATAGGTTTCGTAATTTTTACTCTTTTTATCTTAGGGATAATATGGGAAATAAATACTGAAGAGAAATCAATTGATGAGAACTATGGATATTATTCCAGACATCAACCTGAACAAGATGAAATAAAATAAAAGTTTGACTCTCATGGAGTCACTAGGAATATTAATTTTTAAAAAGTATTATACTCATCTCTAGATGTTATTTCATATTCTTTCCCTTCATATGTCATTTTAGTAAAATTATTTTTAAATACAACCACTTCAATTGAGCCATCTATTATATATTCCTGTGTTGAAGAATTATAATTGAAGCAATTTTCTGACTTGTAATCTTGATAGTTATTTTTCTATGTAATATTTCTTAAAGGGTTGTAAGCATCAGTATTAATTATGGAATATTTTGTTTTTATACCCATATTATGAATAAAATATTAATAGGGTTGATTAATTAAATTACTTTTTTATTTAAAAGGCAAATTTTTTGAATTAACCTCTATGGCTCACTTTAAATAGTCTACCTTATATAACATCATTATAGGTTGGAAAAAATTCTCGGTCATCTCTTTCTATTTGATGTGATATAAAAATACATTAAAGAGTATTTTTAGCTATCATAATTTTTTTGTCGATACTATTTTAAGCTTTAAAAAAAAACTTTTTTCAAAATGCCTTGAGTGATTTTTTATATCGAGGTGTTACTTAAACTATAAATTATGCTATTATCAAAAATAGGTGTTATAGGGACTTCTAAAAAGGAAGATGAACGTCGTGTTCCCATTCATCCAGAACATTTAAAAAGACTACCATTTGAACTTCGAAAGCATCTTATATTTGAAGAGGGATATGGTCTTCCGTTTAATTTTTCAGATAAAGAAATTATTTCGCAAACTGGTGGAATGGCTCCAAGGGAGTCTATATTATCAGATATTGGTACTGTTATTATTGCAAAACCATTAGTGTCAGATTTAAAAGCTGTTAAATATGGTGGAGTAGTTTGGGGCTACCCTCATTGTACTCAACAATCAGAAATTACGCAAATAGCCATTGATCGTAAACTTACATTAATAGCATTTGAAGATATGTTTGTTTGGCGACCTGATGGATATGTGGGGCGACATACTTTTTATAAAAACAATGAAATGGCTGGATATAGTTCCGTGATTCATGCTCTTCAGCTTAAAGGAATTGACGGGCATTATGGGAATCAACGAAAAGTAATAATCTTTAGCTTTGGGGCGGTAAGTAGAGGTGCTATTTATGCTTTAAAAGCTCACGGTTTTAGAGATATTACAATTTGTATTCAAAGACCCGATCACGAGGTAAGAGAAGAAGTTTTAGATGTAAATTATTTCCGAATTGAAAAGGGAGCTCCTAATGAACCAAGACTAAAAGTAATAGAACATAGTGGTAAGGAACGTCCACTTATTGACCTGATTGAAGAGTCTGATATTATCATTAATGGAACTTATCAAGACACAGAGAATCCGTTGGATTTTATTATTGAAGATGAAAAAGATAGAATGAAATCAGGTTGTTTAATAATTGACGTAAGTTGTGACAAAGGGATGGGGTTTTATTTTGCAACACCCACAACATTTAAAGTACCACTTCTAAAAATTGAGCAAATAGATTATTATGCGGTGGATCATTCCCCAAGTTATTTTTGGGAGAGTGCGTCTAGATCTATTTCTGCTGCATTAATTGTCCATCTTAAAGCCGTCATGCAAGGTCCTAAAGGATGGCAAAAAAATATCACCATTAAAAACGCTATAAACATTGCTGATGGTGTTGTTTTAAAAAAAGAAATTTTAGATTTTCAACATCGTAACAAAAAATATCCTCATATATTCATTAAATAGACTATTTATTAAAACTTTCAGGTCATATTTTTTTTAATTGATTTATTATTTATAATATTCCAACATAAAAAATAGTTGTAAAATTACTAAAGTTAAATACACATTTTATCCTTGTTTTATGATTGAAATTACACGATTAGTTATAGATGTTGGTCTCTTGGTGTTAACATGGATGATTCAATTAATTGTCTATCCTAGTTTTTTATTTTACAGGGCAAATGAACTCGTTAAATGGCATAAAACTTATACAAAAGCAATAGCTCTTATTGTAATTCCGTTAATGCTTGGGCAGTTTAGCATTGCCATATATCAGGTGTTTCTTGTGCAAAACACCTTTACCATCACTAGCATTGTATTAGTAGTTTTTCTGTGGGGCATAACTTTATTAAAATTTGCACCCATACATCAGCAAATTTCTGAAGGAAAATCCCATATACAACTATTAAAAAAGTTGGTCCAAAACAATTGGATAAGAACCATTATTTGGACCATCTTATTTGCAATGAGTGCTGCCTCAGTTTTCTTTTTAAATAGTCTTTAAAAAAGTCAAAAAAATAAAATTGATAGATTGTCTCAAATGACTTCTGTTGTTTGCATACCTAATGTGCCATTTCCCATCTCTATTTCAGCCTTATACATTTCCTCAATATTATCTCTTCCAACTACAAAGTCATATTTTGGTGGTATCGCAACAGCATCAGTAGGACAACTAATTTCATTAAAGAGACCTATAAATTTAGAGTATTAGTAAAGTATTTGTTAAATTTTATATAGATTTTAATGAAGTATTGAATAACTATACCAAAGGCATATCTTCTTCAGTTGGATAATATACCCATATAACGAAGCGCTCTCGAAAAGGAAAGTGGATTTATTTAGACCTAGTGGGGGTAA
>NZ_CEZOWA010000033.1:0-2500 GCF_983056325.1 Candidatus Marivariicella sp.
GCTCATAAGTCAAGCATTTACTTCTATTTATCTTACTTATTATATCGTCACTTTAGTTGGTATATTTAATGTTTTATAATCTAACATTATGTTTGTGGGATAAACACCCCCCGATTTGTTTCTAATATTTAACTTAAAAGATAAAGAAACAGCTGAACGCATTAGCCAATCACCGCCTTTTATAAGTAAAATGATACCAACTATAATTGCAATAAAAGCCATTAAGGAATTTTTACCAAATATATGATTTTAAGATCTTGATAAAAACTTTAATTATATTTTCAATCTCATTTCTAATAAATTAGGTTCAAATCCATAATTGAGATATGCAGATTTGGCATCGAGATTTTCATAATAAACATCAAGTCTAATTTCGAACACACCTCTTTTACCTGACCACTTAATTAATTCATTTAAAATGGATTTATTCACTCCCTTACCTCTCTGTTTTTCCTTTACAAAAAAAAATCCAAGCTTACCATAATATTTATGTTTTAAATATGATTTTGACTCAAGTATATCAATAAAACCAGAGCCTATCAATTCTCCATTAACTTCCGCAACTAAAACACAAGAATCGTCTGACTCAATTCTACTTAAAATATCGTAATAACTAATCAAACCTTCTTTTAAAGTTGAATCAAAAGGTCTCTCAAATTCTACTAATTCTTGTTCAAACTGCAATAATGCCTTAATATCCTGTTTTCTCGCACTTCTTATTTTCATAAAACGAAAATAGTAAATAAATATGTCTAATGTTAGGAAGGTAAAATCCCACTAAAGCTATTGTTGTTACCGCTGATTTAATTAAAATAATATTGTAAAAAAAATATATATACAGCGTTAAGAAAGTAGTTAGCATTTAAAACAACTGAACTTAACCATATAACAGTTCAGAAAGAAACTCATTCACAAGAAGAATGGGCATGTATAAAACAACCAAAATTTAATCATCATGAATTGATTAGATGAAGTAAGTGTAAAGTCCACTTAAAAAGGTGATTAATAAATAATGGTTAGTGCGCTTGATTACAATGTGAAATATTTATATTTGTCACCTGGTAGTTTACTAAAAGTTTACAAATGTGGTAACGGTATTGGTAGCACAAACAAAGTAACACTTTTCCAAAACTTTGTAAAATACTATAAACATTAATACCGGCCTCGTAGCATAACTGAATAGTGCACTTGATTACGGCTCAAGAGGTTGCAAGTTTGAATCTTGCCGAGGTCACTAATAATAAGGGAGTTAACGCTCCCTCTTTTCTTTTTAGGTTAACAAATAGAGAAACGATAGTTAAAATATAAACCTTTATTTATTGTTTTTTACGTATGCTGATCTAAACTTATAACAGTAGTTTAACCTATTTAAGGGGATTAGAAATATCTGATTTAGAAGAAGAAGATATGCCTGTTATGTAGTTTTGGGAACTTTGATTCTTATAAAAATGAATTCCAAAGCATACTAATGCTGTTGCTATTGATAGTACTTTAACAGGAGTAGGGAGTATAGAATCAAAGTCAGTAAATTTTCTAATTGCTACTTCAATAAGATTTAAAATAGTCAATCCAACAGCAATGTTGTAATAGATTTTTTTCATGTTTCTAAAAATAACAATGTTTGATTAATCAAGTTTGCTATTCATTACCTACCTGATTTAAAAGAAGAAGTTTAATACAATATTACTCCCCTCCTCCTCCATCACCACCACCACCAGCATCTCCTCCTGCCATCATTGCACCGGTAGAATCGACAGATCCACTTCCAGGAAGTTTGTTAATTTGCATTTCAAATTCATCAATTAAAAAGACGACTTCTTTTGGATTTATCTTATTGGGAAGTTTTGATTCTCTTAAGCTACCTGTAGTTTCATTAAGAATAAAAGTTTTTCTTGTAGAAAATATATAAATCTTATTGTCAATTAAAGAAATTCTAGGAGTTTCATACCATCTAAAACCTGACATTTTAACTTTGAACTTTTCCTCACCTGTATTTATTGATATTGAAACAATTTGTTTTTTGCTGTCAACAAAAACTATTGAGTCTTGATGAATATGAATACCATAGAGAACATTTTTAGTTGTCCACTTTTGTTTACCCGAGATGTAGTCAATTAAAGTTGTAAATGAAGGTGAGCCCCAACCGTTAACCGAGGTTACAAAAACATAATTTTCAACTCTAAAAACTCCAGAAACAGGTTTTTCAAAAGAATTTTTCCATTCAACTGACTGTTCAGCTGGATTGTATTTAAAAACTTCTTTTTTTTCACTAAATAAGATCATACAAACAAAATTTATTGAATTTAAGAAATAAACTTGTTTTTTAACTTGTTTTTTGCAATTATCATTTTACTTTTAATATTATGAAAAGAAGAATTTTAATTTATCCAGCAGTTATTTTATTTTTTTACCTATTTCGTGCAATTGATTTGTTTCCTCTTGATGTAAATTTTGATTTCACTTCTTGGGAAAAAAGTAAACTTATTAGATGGGGAGTATT
>NZ_CEZOWA010000034.1:0-2410 GCF_983056325.1 Candidatus Marivariicella sp.
TAACAAACTGATTTTTAAAACTAAAGCCAAAAGTTATTTCTTTTTCTGGATTATCTCTGGGAATAAATAAGCGAACAATACCAGATTCTATAAATGATATGTGGTTTTCTATTTGATTCACTTTTATAAAAACTGATTTCTTTGTGACTATTCTTCGATGAAGTTTTGAAATAAAAAAATTCCAATCAGAGCTAGATATGGAAGCTATTTTATCTAAATATAATTTTATTTGATGCATTTTTTTTAACAGTGATGATTACTTTCAATAATTATATTTACAATGTATGAAATGTTTTGTTTTAGTTCAGCATTCAATCAGCATCTAAATGGGTGGTGTGTAAATATTTTGTCAGTGGTGAAGATTTAAAACTCAATTATATAAAATCAATTGAACTAGAATTATCTAAAAATTAAATCGTAGAAGCTTTCTAAATGACAGGCACACCATCTTCAATAAGTTCAGGTATTTTTAATTCCTTACATTTAAGAGTATGGAAAAGCTACTTCCAGCATTGCTTTTTGTTCTTTTTTTAGTGTGCAGCTGCTCTCCAACTATTAACAGACCTTTATATGTTAAAAACAAAAATGCAAAGAAATTAATTTTATTAAAGTATGGTAAACCTTCAAAGGTTGAAAATCAAGTAGAAAAAGAAATATGGAGATATGACTATACTAGTCAGTTCAAGAGCAATAGGACGGTTGTTTTTGACAACTCTGGCGTAATCATTGCTAATAAAAAACACTATAAGGCTTTTCATATGATTACTGGATTTAACAAACACGGATATATTTCTGTAGGAATTACGCTTGCCTTGTACATAATATTTGGTCCCTTTCCTGCTTTACTTTAAAAAATATTTATGAACCACAGGCATATCTTCTTCAGTAAGTTCAGGTGTTTTTTTATTTGTTTGTCTCTTAGTTTATCTACAAATGCTCAAACTTTCATTAATGTTGAGTCAGGAGTATTATTTACAGGCTTAAATAATATTCGTAATGGAACTAATGGAACGCTATTTTCTCTGAAGAATGATTTGTCTACTCCACCAGGTATATTTTTAAGAATTCGGGCCGGTTTTTTATTAAATAATAAACATCACTTTTCAATTCTTTATGCTCCATTAAAAAGTTTAGTAACTGGAACATTAGATAGGAATATTCTTTTTGATGAAAAAAATTTTAGAGAGAACACAACATTAGAAGCTGTTTATAAGTTTAATTCATATAGACTTACCTATAATCGAAGAATCATAAATAACAACAATTTTAAATTTGGTCTTGGCCTTTCTGCAAAAATTAGAGATGCCGGAACCTCTTTGAAAAACAAGGAACTATTAAGTGAAAATTTCAGTATTGGTTTTGTACCACTAATAAATGTATTATCCGATTGGAATATCTCTCAAAAAGTGGGTGTGAATTTTTTAGGAGAAGGTATAATTGCAAGTAAAGGTAGAGCAATTGACCTTTCCTTATCTGGAAGATATAATTTCACTAAAGGTCTTCAAGGAAACATTGGTTATAGGCTACTTGAAGGTGGAGTGGATGGATCTAATAGGTATAATTTTGTTCAATTCCATTTTGTTTTGATAAGCTTAAACTTTTCATTTTGAAGAGCAGTAACTAAAACTAAACACTAATTAAGTTTAGAGGGGGTTACCAGTCTTTTTTGAAGTTTATAAATAACCACGTTATTAAACCAAAAACTATAACAAGTCCAAAAACTAAATAAGTAGAGAGTTTTTCATTCAGTTTTTTCATTCTCTAAAGATAGAAATTAAGTTTAGGAGGTTTCGTGTGTCAAAGAAATTATTCTAAAACCTTAACAAATACCAGTTAATTTTTTTCGCTTTGCTGTTCAATTAACTTTAGTGGTGTTTTTTTTAAACCAGAGCATTATTCTGTTATTATTTGAAAATGTCAAATTTGAAAAACCAAAATTATTACTCCGGTTGTTACTTAATGGAATGTTTCCGTTAATGTCAAGTTCTATTCCAGATGTTACTTTTTCCAGGGTGAAACCATTATTTTGATATTCATTTATGAGATTGACAATAGAAGGGTTTTTGATTTTTTTTCTATTTATTTTTTCTCCACCATCATCAATCATTACAGACAATTCTTTAGAGTTTTGATTTACAATATCAACAATAACCCACTCTTGGGAATGTGTTTTTGTAATAAAGAGAAAAAAGGAAAAGACAAATAAAATTATTTTCATAGTACTGGATTTTATCCAAAGATAACAATACTTGATTAGCTAAAGTATTTATAGGCCTTAGCCAAAATACATATAATGAGGGCAATGGCAATCGGAATCCACCAACCTTTCTTTTTGTTTTCTTGTTCTGCCCAATCATTAAATTCTTTCCAACTCATTGCTATTCCTTTTCCTTTAAAGATAATAATGTTT